>CALHVP010000001.1 GCA_938038975.1 uncultured Maribacter sp.
ATGCCATTATTAAACGGATGGGGGTTTCTAAAAGAGTTTAAAGAAAAAATGAAAGGTATGGAGCATAAATTTAGTATTCATATGATCTCCTCAACTAAAGAATTAGGGGAAAAAAAAGAACTTCTTGCCCACAAACTTGTAAATAGCTTTATTAGTAAACCTATTACAATGAAAGAACTAAACAAATTGTTTGTTTAGTTCTTTCATTGGTTTATGTTATTTTGAAAAAAGATATTGTGATTAAAACAATTAAGTAATAATACAGTAAAGACTACTTATAGGAATAAGCAATTTGAGCTAATTGGCCCACTATTTTAACGGAATCTTTCATAGACAACTTTGAACCATCTGCATGTATCCATCGCTTTAAAGGTTGTTCACATATCATTCTTTTTGCTTCCTCTTTACCATAATGATTTCTCATTCGCATAAAGACTTCCACATCAAATAACCACTTTGTAATGAACTTATCCTTGAACATAAGCGTTGCAATCTCTCTGTCCATTATTTTAGCTCCACATTGTGTATCCTTGAAAGGCATTCCTAAAATTGTCTGAATAATCTTATTGATTGTTAAACTGATAATTCTACGGGCCGATTCTTTGGTGATATTGGCACCCATTCTTGCTATCCTTGATCCACTTACTATTTTAAAATCTGATGTTTCGATAGTTTTAACCAAATCATCAAAATCCCTAAAATCTGTTGATAAATCTGCATCTAAGAAACCAATATAATCTAATTGTTCATCTTTAACCAGGTGTAACATTCCCTGACGCACAGCCTCTGCTTTACCTCCATTTTTTTCACAATCATAAACGCTAATATTATCAGGGTTGCCTTTTCTAAGTTCTTCTAACACTTCTAAGGTCTTGTCCGTGCTACCATCATTTACAAAACATAAATGGTATCCAAGGTTTTCATGAGCAAAACGTTTAAAATCCTCACCGGAAAGTCTATCCTCTTCATTATAGCATGGAATTACAACACCTACACAATTTTTTTGTAACATTCTAGCACCTACAGATTCCATTACTGAAGGATTCACATTTTCTGGAGCGCCAATTTTACGTTTTATTCTAGCGGCCATTTCATCTAAACTAATTGGCTTCTTCATATAATCATCAATACCCATTCTAAAGCCATCCATAATGATATCCTCATTGGTATTACCAGACATTACCAAAATTGGTGTTTGCTTGTTACCATTACTTCGTATATGCTTTACCACTTCTAAACCAGTCATTCCTGGCATATTAATGTCAACTAACACCAAATCTGGAGCGAAGTCATCATATAACGCTATACCTTTTTGACCGCTATCCGCAGTCTTAACTTCATAACCAATTTCTCGTAATTTCTTTTCTACAGATAGTAGAATTAGTTGTTGGTCATCAATGGCTAGAATTTTCATTTGTTGTTTGTTTTGAACATAGTTTTTAAAAAACCATGTTTAATTGTTTATTATTAATTTTACCCTGTGAGGTAAAGATATTTATTGGAACTTATGAATAAGGACAAGCACTTTCATTCGTTAATAACTGTAGATGAAAAACAATAATCTGTCGATATATAGGTAAAATTTCATTAAGTAAGTATTTTCCTTCATTTAACGTCACTTTTGTAGATTATATTGTACTATTACAATTATTCTGTCGTTCTTAATTTTAAAATGTCTACATCGTAAATGGCCAAAAAAAATACTAACACCCTCTTAATACTAGCTTTAATTGTTGGTTTAGCTTTTCATGGTTCCGCTATTTTCTTTACACTAGAATCTACTTATGATGCATTAATTCATTTGTTTTTTGCTGATCATTATGCTTCCAGTTGGTTTGACCCATGGGAATACAGATGGTATACCGGCTTTACAGTACAATCTTACCCCCCATTAGTTCATCAGCTCATTGGTCTACTCTCTTATATTGGAGGTTTAAAGTTTGGCATGTACACGGTTGCCTTAATTGCAATTGTATTATTCATTACAGGTGCGTATAGATTCACCTTATTAATGACAGGAAGCCGAAGAATAGCTGGCTACGGTGCAGTATTAGCAGTTTTCTCATCCACCTTTGTTGAAACTCTACATATTTTCGGGCAGTTGCCCAGCATCTCCGCATTATCTATTTTATTGCATTCCATGACCGAAATATACCTATGGATTAAAACAGGTAAAACAAGGTATTTTATCACATCAGCAACTATGCTTGCGGTAACGGTTACATCGCATCACGTAACGCCACTTTTTGGAATGGTATTTTTTATTGCGCCATTAATGGGAATGGCGGTAATGGATGCCGCTAGAGAAAAGGTAGAGTCTTATAAGAAACTTACTTTTAGAGTATTCTGGGGCACCACATTACAACACTTTTGGAGAATAGTTAAGTTTGGTTTTACGGCCATCTTTTTATTGGTATTCTGTATTTTTCCTTATTGGTATAACTCAAAAAGAAACCCGATTACCCAAGTAGCAATACCTCATGGATCAAGAGATAACTTCTTAGAAATAACCTCATCTGGACTTGTCTTTTTTATCATCCCCTGGGGGATTTTACTCTTTATTTTACCCTATTTTTTTTACAGGTATTTTAGTAAAAGATATGTTTTTTTCGGTTTATCATTTGCATTGTTAACCATATTAGGAACAGGAGGCACTACGCCTATTCCGCTTATGATGTTAGGCGAAATGGCCTTTAATATTCTAACATTAGATAGGTTTACCTTATGGGCAACAATTATGGCCCTTCCTATATTTGCAGAGTTCGCTTACCGAATGGTTGAAGGCGATTTAAAAGTTTTAATCCAAAAAAGATTTGGCGCAGTTTACCATAGGGTTTTGGGTGGGCTTATAGCTGGCGGCATGCTATTTATGGTGGTGTTCACTATGACTCTCGGGTATTTTAGACCCTCTCAACCTGCTAAAATAAAAATGCTGCCCATAGTCAATTTTTTAGGTGCAGATTCGCACGATTCTTGGCGGTATCTACCTTTAGGTTTTGGCGACCAAATGGCTTGGCTATCTGCACAAACCCGTGCGATGACTGTAGATGGAAACTACCACTCCGCCCGCAGACTGCCTGAACTTACAACAAGAGCAATAGAACGTATAGAAAACTCTAAATTTAGAGGTGTAGAAGGTATTGGCTCCTTACAACAGTTTTTAACCGTACCCGAAAAATATAATTTAAAATACATTTTCTCTAACGATAAATTCTATGACCCCATACTTTATTACTGTGGTTGGCAACGTTTACAGCAATTAGAAAATGGAATTATGGTATGGGAGAAGCTAAATGTTGCTCCAATTCCTCAAATAATGCCAAAACAAGATGTACCTACTATAATGAAAGTTATGTGGGGTATAATTCCTTTAACAACCGTATTATTAGCCATATTTGTAAATATTCAAATGATTTGGGTACGGCTATTAAAGTCTAAAAAAATTCCAGCTCATTCCTTTACGAAACTAGAGTTACCCTATAATAAATTCCCATCTAGGCTTTTAACATTTTCCCACTGGTGGGCATTACTTATACTCATATGTTTAGGATATGGTATGTATATATTTTATGTGAAAAACGTAACACAATTATCACCAAACAACCTAGTAGAATCTTATTATGATGCTTTAGATTTTAAAGAATTCTCTAGAGCGCATTCTTACATTGACCCTGATGAAAATATTGACATAGCACAGTATATGTTAGAAGTTTCTGTGACCGACGGTATCTTAAGCTCTTATGCAAAACTAGATTCATTAGGTATTGAAATTTATGATAAAACAGAAAATAGCGCAAAAGCAAAAGTCGCTACTAGATGGATAACCCCATTAGAGAATGTCTTCAACAACGACCACCACGAGCTTGTAAAACGAAATAATAAGTGGTATTTAAAATCTTCAAAAGTTGATAATGACATACCTCCAGACCAACTCTTTACAGCAAATGGCACCACATACTACAATCATGGTAGACGAAAGATTACTACTCAAGAAACCTATCATGAAGATGTTTTAAAGCAACCTGTTTTAGAAATTTTATCCGCTAAATTGGTAAAATACAAAGGGCAATATAGTATTGTAGGTGAATTACAAAACGTAGACAATACGCCAGCAGATATTGTAATTAAAGCAACACTCTATAATGATAAGAATAAGGAGTTAGCAAACTACAATGCTAAACATCAAATTAAACATAAGTTGATGCCTAAAGAAACAACTACGTTTAAAATTAATTTTGAAGGTATTGCATGGTCATCTACCAAAGATACCCTACCACCAACATTTAACCCAGACGAGTTTACCCCTGTTAGTTTTGAAGAGCAACCTACCAAATTCAACTTACAATCTGCTGGTAACGTTGCTAATACAGATTTATACAAGCATGTTGCCCTACAAGATTTAGAATACACTGAACAAGGTTTTAATGGTGTTCTATTTAATTCGGGTGTACAAGAAGTTACAATTCCTCAATTAATAATTTCTTATTATGATGTAGATGGTGAACTACTTTGGGTAGACCATAAATTTGTTACTGAGGGAGTTCGTATACAACGCAAACAATTTTTTAATTACAAACCTTTAGAACTGGATAGTTTAAAAATCATTACTAGTGGTTTAGAAAATTGTTTTGTAAATGGTTCACCTAATAAAGCAATTGCCGACAAAATATTCCCTAATAGAATATTAAAACATGGCAGGCAGCAAGCCTATCCTTTTAAAGGAAAAGGGTATGAGTATTTAAAATTTGAGATTAATAGTTATATAGGTAATCCTAAGTAGTATGCGCACCAAAATTTTAATAATTTTAAGTCTTGTACTACTTAGCTGTTCTAGTAATAAGGAGGAACAGCCAAAGAAAACGAACCCCCCAAATATTACTTTTACCACAGTAATGAATACTAGTATAGCAGGTGAAGCTATTACCCTTAATTTCAAAACGAATCTACTTATTGCAAATTATAAACTTCAAGTAAAGAATGCTTATGGTACTATTTTATTAAATCCTGATAAATCAGCTACCGAAAACATAACTTTCACAATCCCAAAAAACTTTACAAGAATAGCTGGACCGTTTAGGTGGAAGTTACTAGTCAATAGTGAAACCTTAGACAAAGGCACGCATGTCATTGCCACAAATGCACCAAAAGCAACTTATGTAGAATCGTACTTTGGACCGCGTAGCATAACTGCAGGCTACAATGATTTTTCTATGTTAACTATATCACCTACTGATGCTTACGACAATCCGTTAGATAATGGTACTGAAGTAACCGTTAAATATCAATTTTTAGAAAATATAGATGAATCAAAAATAACTACAGAAAGTTTTGTTGCTTGGTACAATGTAGCATCTACCTTAACATCTGGCAGAATATTGGTGACATCAGAATGTAATGGAACTGCTTCTAAAGAGCTTACCACCATAGTTTACCCATCTAATGCTGTAAATTTTTCTATAAGTGCTGCTAGTGCTCATAATTTTGCCGATGGCAATCAAATAATAACCTTCACATCAGATATAATTAAGGATGAATTTGGAAATATCGTAACTAATGGCACATTGGTAACCTTCGTTATTAAAAATGAAAAAGACGCTTATTTATATACTATAGGTACAACCCTTAACGGTATTGCTATCGCAAAAACACTACACCCAGACAAAGCTTCTAAATGGGAAATACAAGCATTCATTACAGGTGCTGCTGAAAGTAATACTACAAAGTTTGTATTTAAGCCTGCCATTAAAGACTATCCAGTGCATTTTTCTCAAGGAAATCGAAATATAGATATTGGCCCTTTTGAAAGTTTTATGAAACAGCTTATACCAGATGGCCTCCTTGTACAATTAGATATCTATGATGAAGAAGGTATGTTCATTGAATCTAAAAAAACAACTACAAAAGATGGAGTTTGCACTATTTTCTTAGGCGAGTATTTTCTGCCAGACGGCGATTATGTATTTAAGCTAACAGCCGCAGGTATAACAAAAGAATTTACAAAAACCATATATGGCGATACAATTAAATAAAACATTATACAGAACAGTATTAATAATTACATTCATAGCTATAAATACATTAATTATCTATGGCATAGGTGCTGCGTTAGCCTTTATGAATACAGGCGCAGACAAAACGTCGATGCTACATTTAGAAGTGCCCATGGATGATGTTTATAAACCAAATCTAGTATGGTCTAGCCTAGATAACCCAGGGAGGGAAATGGAAGACCAAGCGTTGCAGGAAATTACTAATGATTATATGAATGCTTGGCATGTTCGTAATATTGCATTCAAAAAAAATGACCGTTATGGTATTGAAGATTTTTATACGGATAGCGCAAGAGCAAGATTATATGACAATATAGATTTAAATATTAAGAACAATAATTGGCACAAAAGAACAACCTTAAACCATAATAGCTCTTTAGATTTTTACACTGCAGATGGCACTATGGTTGTTTTCAAAGATTACAATGTTGAAGAATACCAAGAAATTTATGAAGGTGAGACATTAATCTTAGCAGAGAAAGACACAACCAGCTACCAAGTAATGATGCTTTTAGAAGATGGTTTTTGGCGTATAAGGCACTTAAAAGAAATACCGTCACCAATTGATACTTCTAAAATAGAACCGCGGAATATACTGGATAAATTAGAAAAAGTTGAAAATATAAAAGGAATTAATTACTACCCTAAAGACTCACCATGGGATACTTTTGGGAAAAGATTTAACGATAGCATTATTAATAAAGATTTTGAGATTATAAAAAGTATGGGGTTAAATACAATTCGTGTATTTATTCAATATGATGACTTTGGAAAAAACAGAGTTGATGACAAAAAATTGCAGCTCCTTAAAACCCTTTTAGATAGAGCAGAAGATAATAAATTAGATGTTCTAATTACTTTATTCGATTTCTACGGTGACTTTGATGTATCTAATTGGACACTTACACATAGACATGCAGAGACTATTGTAAATGCCCTAAAAGACCACCCAGCCCTTTTAGGTTGGGATATTAAAAACGAACCCGACCTAGATTTTGAATCTCGTGGTCGTTTACGTGTGCTTGGCTGGCTTGAACAAATGATAGGGAATATAAAAAAATGGGATAAAAATCACCCGGTCACCATAGGTTGGTCTACACCAGAAGCTGCAATAGAACTTGCTGATAAGGTAGATTTTGTATCGTATCATTATTACCGAGGTATAGAAGATTTTAAAAAAGCCCATAACACACTAAGTACTAAAGTGCCCAACAAACCTAAAGTTCTCCAAGAATATGGAATGTCGTCTTATAAAGGGATGTGGAATTTATATAGGGGGGCAAATGAACAAGGACAACAAGAATATTACAAAGAGATGCAAAAAATAGTAAAGGATAATAACATCCCATATATGTTTTGGACACTATATGACTTTAAAAATGTACCTACATCCGTAGCTGGACGCTTACCTTGGAAAACCAAAAAACAGCATTTCTTTGGCTGCCTAGATTCTTTAGGTAATAAAAAACCTGCCTATTTTGAACTAGCAGTGAAAAATAAGTAACTAGCCCTTGACGCTTGCTACTCTAAACATGTTTATTAGAAAAAAAGACAAACAAAAAGGCTGGTAATTAACCAGCCTTCATAGTAAAAAATATTAATCTCTAATGAACCAATTTCTTCTCCATAGCTGAAATATCTATATTGAAACCAGATTCTTTTGATTTCTGAATTGCCTTAAAGTAATCTATATACATTTGTGTTATTGCAGACATAGGTAATGAGCATGCCGCTTTGTAATTTTGCTTAGCCAACTGTATTCTATGAGAATCATCAGTAATAATTTTTTCAATGGCATTAGCAAGCGATGAAGTGTTATGTGCATCAAAAAATTCGCCTACATAGCCTTCTTCTTTAACCAATACACTTAAATCACCTAAATCTGGTAAGGCCACCGCATTACCGTAACTACCTGCTTGGTGCAGTACACCTGAACTACCTGTGGTAGATGTATAAGGAAAAACAGTCACTGCACTTTCTCCGAATATTTTAGGAACTTCTTCTTCAGCTACGTAGCCCGTAAATCGTATTTGAGGCACATGGCTATACTTTACCTTCATTTCATCTAAATAACCAGGTGTATTTGGGCTATCTGTACCCGCAATAACAATTTCTATATCTTCATTGGTTCGCGCCCTAATTTCTTCTACCGCCTCTATAAGAATTTCCACTTTCTTATAAGTGCCAAACTTACCAAAAGCCATAACTTGTTTTGGACCCGGAGGAAGTTTAAAATCTGGCTCTGGTGGAGTTTCAAATGCGCCATGTGGTATTAACGCTACATTTTTAACTTTGTATTTATCTTCTAACGTTGTAACATATTTACTAATAGTAACTGCAAGTACATCTGAGGCCAAAACAAATTTGGTTAATGTAGTTCCTATAAAATTATAGATATTCTGTAGTAATTTATTTTTGGTAAACCCAGCATTTTCCAAGTCTACTTGTTCAAGAATATTATGTAATAATGAAATGGTAGGTATACCTTTCATTTTACAAACAAACGGAAGCAATAAACCTAAAGCTGCCGGTATTTTTTTATCTCCGAATTTTAAAAACTGAAGATTAAACAATATTGCATCTGGTTTTGTTTGTGAAATGGCTTTGTTAACACTTAAGATATTGCTATAACTATTAAAGCTCCAACATTCCTTTACGGTTATCTTACAACCATTACCTTCAAAATTTAAATCTTTTTGCCCTTCGGTTCGATCGGTAATCAATATTAATTCTGTTACTTCTTCTTGAAGCCTAAAATGTTTTACCAAATAATAACCATATTCTGTTAAGGTTACTTTACTAGGTGGATATGCGGTTACAATTGCTAATTTCATTACTTTTTAAATTTGGATAGGATTAATTTAAAGAACTATAGTTTTCCTTTTTGCTTTTGTTATTCTTGTAAACAAAGTACGTAAGCTGAAATATTAATAATACAGCCATTGCTATAATTTGAACAATTACTACTTGCTCTAAACTTTCATGATAAAAGACTATTAGCCCAATTTGGGAGACTCCTAGTATACCAGATATAATTACAGGAACGTAGTGATCTAATGACAAATAGTAGTATGCGAAAATATTTGATATTGCGAATATGGAGGTTGCCATGGCGTACTTCCAAAGTAAACCTGAAATAGCAAGGTATTGTTCTCCAAACATTAAGCTTACTATAAGCTCAGGGAATAACCAGCAAGCAGAGACTATGGTTGCCGATAATAAGCTAATGATAATCACATATTTAAAAAGAACTGGCGCAGTTGCTAAGCCATCCTTTTTCCTTTGCACGACTGTAGGCAACAATATCATTACAAACATCCAAGCCACAAAATAAACCACTCTTCCTATCAATGCTAAGGAAGCGTACAACCCAGCTTGAGTTGCATCAAAATAGTGCTTTACCATTAAAATGTCGCTATTATTTATTATTATCTGCGTTCCTTCATAACAAGCAGTTAGAATGATAAATGTAGATACCATTTTAGTATTTTCGCTTGTTAGCCGAGCTGTTTTATCAAACTTAAAATTTTTACTTTCTGTAGGTAACATTCCAAAAAAGAAGGAAATCAAAATACCTAATGCAACCAAAGTAGCGGGTTCAAACGGTAGCACAAAAATTAAAAGAAGTGTTATGCCTAATCTACTCCACATTTCTGTTTGATAAGAAGTAGATAATTTTGTGAATGCCATTTTTCCCTGGTAAATACCTCTATTTACACTCATTAGGAAATAAACAGGTATTCCTAAGGCAAAAACCATGAACATGGTTGCTGATTTAGTCTGGAATAGATTTTGTAAGTTTTCTGCAAAAAGAATCAGAAGAATCATTGATAGCACTCCTGTTAGCAATGCGCCTTTATACATTTTAAAACGAAACCGTGCCCATTGGTCGCTTTCAAACAAAACGGCGAATTTAGCCGCTGCCAATTGAAAAGTCATTCCAGCAAAAGATAAAACTAATAAAAGGGTGACCAACAAAGCAGCCTCAGCAAAAACAGAGGGCCCCAACAACCTGCCTAGTAATAAATTATAAATATAATTACCTCCGTTGACCAAAAGTACGCTAAGCATGAATACCTGCTCTGGCGATACTTTTTCCTTTATTAGTTTAAATACTGTCATTACTTGATATAATTGCTATTAGTATTTGCCAGTATATCTTTTGAATTAGAGGCAGTTATACTTCCCGTTATTTGAAACAATCCATTAACTTCTTTAATTTCTGTAGGCATATTTAAATGTTATATTAGTAATTGATTAGTACTATAATGAAATAAATCTTAATTTATTGTAGGAATTTTACTATAAATTTATATTTGGTAAGTTTTATCACACAAGCTAATCCACGCTTAACTTGCTTTTAAGTATACCTTATACTAAGCTCCACTAAGGTAAATATCGATAGGAATACCGCTATATGTTGTTATGGATAGGCATGTTGACATTTCATATAGATGAATGGTTCGTTACTATAGATGAATTTTTAGCGTAACTACTTATTTCTAAGGAATCTAATTCAGCTATAGTACGTTCAGCTTGTTAAAGGAGGATAACATGTTTAGGATTACTAACTATTAACTTATCCTATTAACAATTATATTCTTTTGGTAATAGTCATTTTCATGTAACAGATTCTAGTGCTAACCACATTCTTAAATAAATAGATGCCAACTATCTAAAAACCTATCTATAGTTGAATGGAAGTTTTCTATAGATGAAAAGAATTTATCGTACTTCCAGTCTTTGCAAAAGACCTATAACTTTACTTCCTCTACTAAAAACCAATAAATAAGAAATTACATCGTTATCTTTTTGTAGTAATAATCCTACCAGACATGAATCGCAATTATTTAACCATTTTTTTTCTCTTCTTTATACTATTTGTTACGGCTCAAACGAAAATGCAGCCTGGCTTTGAATTATTAGAGAAGGGTCAATTTGCAGAAGCGGAAACATTTTTTAAAACGTATTTAGAAACGGACCCCACGAACAAAACAGCCCAACTATGTTACGGTCGTGCAGTAGGTTTAAGTGGTGAACCAGAAAAAGCTACAGGATTATTTCAAACATTATTAAAGGAATATCCCGGAGATTTTGAGATTGAAATAAATTATAATGAATCTTATCTATGGGCAAAAGATTACGCTACTGCAGAACCTCTGTATGCAAAACTTGTTAAAGATTACCCAGATAAGTTTGGTGCGCTATTAGGGTATGCCAACACATTAAGTAATCTAAAGAAATATAATAAAGCATTAGAATGGGTAGAGAAAGCATTAATTCTGGACCCCAATAATGAAAGTGCTAAAGTATCTAGAAAATATATGAGATTAGGTTATGCGAACGCATACGTTAACGACCAAGATTATGCTAATGGTAGAAAACTATTAGAAGCTATTTTTATAGATTTTCCAGAAGACACAGATGCACTTCAAAATTTAGCCAATCTTTATTTAATAACAAAGGAAGTTGAAAAAGCAAAGGATATTTATGGAAGATATGCAGTAGCAGCAAAGGATTCTATTACCGCCTTAAATGGTATTGCCTTGGCAGAACACATAGCCGAAAACGATAAAACGGCGTTAGAAGTTTCCACAGAGGCAAAATTAAAAGTAGCACGTATTGAAAATACTGAATTAACAGAAAAAACCTATGATAGGTATATTCAGGCACTTATTTGGAATCAAAAATTTGTGAAAGCCCGTAAACTAACAGACAGCTTAGAAAACCATTACCCAAATAGGAATTGGATATTGGCACTAAATGCCACATTAGGTTTGTATACTGGAAGCCCGAGTAAAAGTGTTTTAAATTATCAAAAAATACTTAAGAACGATAGTACCTCTTTTGATGGTAACTTAGGTATTGCGAATGCTTTGTTCGGCTCAGATAGAATTATTCCTGCTTATAAAGCAGCTTTTAAGACATTAGAGATTTTCAAAAATCAAAAAGATGCAACCTCTTTTATTGAAAAATTAAATGTTATGCATACGCCAACTATTGAAGAGCATGCTGCATATACTTTTGACAATGGAAATAACAGTGCCTTTTTCACTAATACTACTTTAAACGTACCGTTATCTACCAAGTTTAGAACAACACTCTCTTATTTGTACAGAACTACTGAAAATACAGTTACGGGTAATCAAGCCAATTCACATGTATTAGTAGCAGGTCTTCACTATAAATTATTTCCTAAAGTACTACTTAAAGGAATCTTAGGTTTAAACAACTCTAGATTTTTGGATGAGGCCTATACACAACCCGTATTAGATATTAAACTATCATTACAACCGTTTAAAGTCCAAAATTTAGAACTTGGTTATCAGCGAGAAATACAAAATTTTAATGCAGAACTTATAGAGCGTGAAATTGTGCTTAACAATTATGGTCTTGCTTATAATTTAGGTACTAACTTTAATTTAGGCTGGTATACACAATTAATGTATACGCAACAGAGTGACGCCAATAGCCGTAACCTTTTATTTACTTCTTTATATTACACACTGCTTAAAAAACCAGCACTTAAAATGGGTGTAAACTATCAATACGTCTCCTTTAAAGACCAAGTTCCTTCTATCTATTTTAGCCCAGAAACATATTACGCTTTCGAAATATTTGCAGATATTAGAGGGAAAATTTCAGAGAAAACTACGTATATGGCTAGTGCTGCAACCGGCTTACAAAAAGTTGAGGACGACCCCAATACAAATATCTTTAGAGCTGAGGCTAATGTACAACATCAATTCTCAAAAAGACTGAGCGGAAGCATATATGGAAAGTATAGTAATATTGCCTCGGCAACAGCTGCCGGTTTTGAGTTTACAGAACTAGGCGTAAAACTAAAATGGCTCTTTACCAAAAAGCCATTATTCTTTAATAAAATGGTAAAAAAAGAAGGGCTATAATCAATTTAATCTTTGCAGTAATTCTGGACCAATGAGCACCTTCATAAACCAAAACCATTTCATTAGCAACAATATCCTTGTTTTATAATTTTATCATAGTAGTACATTTGCTTACAGAATCTATAATAATATGATACAGAAGAAAGTTAATGTCGCTTCCTCGTTACTTCACTACCATTACTAATAACGGTCTACAACAGTACCCTATTTTATTATTTTTTATCCTTAAAAAATCATCTTTTCAAGGAGTCAAAGGTATATCCTCCACTAACTAGGTTGTTTCCACACCGAATCGCTAGCCTATATTAAGTAATACAAAACTGTTTTTATCAGGTAACTTGTATTCGAAAATTATGGCAGATAAACCATACTTGTCCTGCATGCTTTGGATGTACTCATACAAATTGGCTACTAACATTAGAACACTCACCTACATAAGCAACTCTCAAAATATCTTTCCTAAAGTATACCTTAGCTTTTTTATATATTCATTAGTATTTGGTACTTGGTAGCACAAGTTAAAAACTAGGTATCCTATAAGGCTAGCACTGCTATTTGGTAAATTTTTAATATGCATTAGAATAAAAAACACCTGCGTATAATTCTACTTAAGTTTTAGTAAAAATAGATACTAAGTGATTGAATAAAAAAGTGGTATAAAGTCCAGGTTTATCCAGACTTTATACCACTACAGAAAATACTATTGAGATATTTTAATTTGTAAACTATGATACTATTCTCTAAAACTGTGATAGAAAATAACGTAGTGTATACTTATAGACTACTACTAAAATTTTCATATTCCTTGAATTAAAGGTTATTTATTTCGATACTACTGTAGCTGTTTATTCGCGATCAGAACTAAGAATATAATCCGTTTTCGTAGCCTTTAGCACTTCTGAAATATTGGAGTTTTGTCTTCCAAAAATAGAAAGCACTTTATTATTACGCACCGCTCCAGTATACATTTTCTCGATAGATTTGGCTGCTGTTATGTCTATGGACAATACGCCTTCTAAACTTACAAGAACCCGCTCTTTAGTCTCTAATAGGGCATTTACGTGATTAATAGTTAATCTTGCGGTTTCAGAATTTAATACACCTAATACTTTCAAAATACCATATTGCTCTTTAATCTGTACTGCCATAACATTTTTATTTAAGGATTTTAATTAAATACATGTTTAGCATAAACAAGAATTTTCATTTCTTATTGTAGTATTTTTCCTATATTCGACAAACTACATGATTTAAAAATATATAGGTATTACCTGCGCTAAGTATGCCCAACTATTCTATAAAAACGGATAATCATTTCCAAAAAAAAATACACCATAATTTAGTCCTTGAACAAAAGCGTTCCAACATTGATGTAAAAAAATGGATAGTGAAATACGAAATAAGTGTCTTTAAATGGCAATATATTTAGACAAGTGCCTTTTAGCAGCTAGCTGCTTTATCCATATTAAAAACTGGTTATGTTAATGCCAAAACATACAATGAATAGGTCGAAAAAGTTATTGTACTTAAAAAGAAAAACATTTGGTTCCAAATAGCAAGTAAAGGCCTCCTGCTACTTACAAAAAGGTTAAACTGTTATCCATTAAACCATCTAGATTATAAAAAAATAGAATTTGTTTATAAGTTGCACCTTCACCACTTGGTATAAGAATAACTAAATCTATTTTAATAGGTTGAGTCTGCGCATTAATTCTGGACGACTTGATCTACTTATTGGAATCACGTTCTTTTCAATTAGAACACTGTTATCCTCTATATCAATAATTTTAGTAAAGTTAATTATGTGTGATCTATGAATTTGAAGAAATATTTTTTCAGGTAATTTTTCCTTTATTTTTTTTAATGTAGTATGTACATGGTATTTCTTACCCTCTGTTATAATATCTATATAATCTCCTTTAGCTTCGATACAAAGGATCTCTTTAAACTTTAATTTAATTAGCCGCCTATCTATATTAATGTATAAATCCTCTTCTAGGTCAGCGCCAGAGTCATTAAACTTCTCTTCAACGTCTTTTTTAGCTAAGGCATTCTTTACCTTTAATATTGATTTTTCAAAACGCTCCATCTTAATCGGCTTTACCAAGTAATCTACAATTGATTCGTATTCATACGCTTCAATTGCAAATTTCGTATCTGAAGTGGTAAGTACAATTTTAGGAGAATTTTTAAGTGTTTGAACAAAATCTACACCACTAAAACCAGGCATATGAATGTCTAAGAAAATAACATCCACATCTTGTTGATTCAAAAACTTAATGGCGTCTATTGCATTATCAAATTCATCCACAACATTTAAATCTTCGGTTTTAGAACATAGTTGATTCACTATAGCTCTTGCGGCCGTTTCGTCATCTACAATAATGCAATTCATGTTTAAATCGATTTAAGGTATGTCTCAACTATTTTTAGAACTTCTAGAAATTCTGAATCTCGATGCACATTTTCTGCATTTAGTTCTTCCTCAAAGACTACTGCTAAAGCATACGCATTTGTCATGCTCAAGATATTAAATTTATGCTTTATTTTATGCACTATTTGTGCAGCATCGTAAAAATTAACCTCAGTTATGGCTTTTTTATACGTTTTTACTTCCTCTGGAAATTCTGTCTTTAGTATGTTTATGAATTGTTGTTCGAACTCTGTATCGTCTCCTGACAACTCTTTTATATAATCTAAATTCGGCTTATCCATGATAGTCTTTTTTAAATGTCACGTAAAATGTAGTTCCTTTGTTTACTTCAGATTCTAACCAAACGGTACCTTGAAAAAGAGCGGTTATTTTTTTAACTAGCGAAAGTCCAACCCCAGCAGCATTACTTCCATTCTCTAATTTGGTAAACATTTCAAATATAGTGGATAGGTGTTTTTCCTCAATTCCTTTGCCATTATCGCTAACACTGAATTTCCAAAAAATTTCGTCTTCAATATATTTTATACTAATTAATGCATCCTTTTTATTTTCCGTTGCCTTGACAGCATTGGCTAATAGGTTATCAAATAACTGCTCTACCCAATACTTTTGTATTAAAATTACGGGTAAATTAGGACTTAATTCTATAATAACATTAGAAGGAATTTCTAAGCTCGCTTTTACATTTTCTAACAAGGCTTGCATATCTATATTGGTTTTCATTTCCATATGATCACCAACTGTAGCGTGTTTTAAAATGCCATTAATCAAATTATCCATTCGAGTTAGATTTTCTGATACCATTGAGAAGTTCTGCTTACTATCAACAGAAAATTTAATTTTCTCTTCCTCAAGAATCCAAGACATTAAGGCATTTATATTCCTAATTGGAGACTTTAAATCATGAGAAACCATTTGAACGTAGTTATTTAGAGAATCGTTTTGAGACTCTAAATCCAATAATAATGTATTCTTCTCCTCAGTAACCTTAGCAATCTGAGAAGCCAATTTACTAATATGGCTTGCTAATTTTTCGGCACTCAGGTTTAAGCTATTATTATGTTCCAGCTTATCTATTACCCCTAAATTTATATTTAACGTGTCAACTGTTTTCTTTAAAGCTATTTCTACCTGTTTTTGCCGTTCTGCTTCTTTATTAAGCTTCTCGTATGCCTCAGCTAATTCTTCCGAGCTAATAGCCGTAGCCCTTTGCATCATAGAGAGTTTTTCATCATAATTTCCATAAGAGCTAGCTACTGCATCAAGAAACGGACCCAATTCTGGGTGATTCTGCAAGTTTTCTGGCAGGAACTTTTTTAACTGTCTTCTTAATAATGATGGCATCATTCGCTAAATAAAGTTAATGTCATCGTTTGATTATGCAACATACAGTGCTCTTGATTTACGAAAGGAGCCATTTCACCGTAGGAATAAAAGCCACAAACCGCTACATTATTCCCTATGATGTTTTTCACTTCTTCTAGCTCCTCCTCTATTCTTTGATCCATTACCAATTTCCTTCCTACACAACTTACCAATACTGCAAGCTCAGGTTGTACTTTACGATTATTAGTTGCCAGCTCTGCAGCTGTCTTGGCACCGTTAGCTAAATCATCTACTGTAGACATCATCAATTGCACATAAGAACCCTCTGGTACATCTCCTGCTAATATCATCGCATTAGTATTTTCATCTATATTTAATATGGTTCTTACTATAGGCTCTTTCTCTCTGGAAGAACGTACGCTTAAAGGATATAGTAATGCAGATTTTGGCAACTCTTTTGCTTTATCACCTAAATACTTTCTATATAAATCTAGGGCAGGTTTCCCATCTAATTCATAAAGTATATTACCCGTAGATTTTGTTATAATCCGTTCTGGACCAAAAGCAGTCCAACCACCAAAGTTAGCACTAGTAATTTCCAAATCATCACCATAGAAACCAATAGCAACAACTTCACCATTTTTTGGGTTCTCGTTATAGGACGCCATTGTGCGTTCAAATCTATCATCATCTCCACATAATCCTCCAGATAACCCTATTTTGCTATCTTTTCCTTTTTCTATACCATTTATAAGCGCACTGCCGTTTATGAAACTACCCTCAGAAACCAAGAACAGGTATTTTAATCCTTCCTTTGGAAATTCTCCAACTAGGGCTTCCCCTAAATTAAATCCATCATTTTTAAATTCAGATATATTCTTAGTTCGAACTTTAAACGTACTTTTTTCAAAATCTATGGCCGTAAGCACAATAGTATTTTCATGGACTTCTTCCCCCAGAATTTCTCCAGAAGTAGTACCAAATACGATATGGCCGTCTGGAAACAAAGAATGAACCTCAGTATATATTGATGGTGCTTCTAATTGATATCTGTTACCAAATACGAGTATTAGTGGGTTTTTTAATTCCTCTGTCGTCTTAAACTCAAAGGGTTTTCCTGGAAATTTTATGGCTTGTACAGTCTTCATTTTTTTATGGCGCAGATTTCTTTATTAATAGTGAAATGAAAAGCAGTTCCCTCACCAATTTCACTTTCTAACCAAATGGTTCCTCCATAACGGTCTATAATTTTCTTAACAATAGATAAACCAATCCCAGTGGACCTCTCCTTGTTCCCTATAGACTGGAATATCTCAAATATTTTCTTGTGATATTCTTTAGGTATACCCACACCATTATCTTTAATAACAAAAGTCCAGTAACCTACATCTTCCGAGAAAAGCACCTCGACTAAGCCTTTTTCTTTTTCAATATGTACAACGGCATTACTCATTATATTTTGAAAAAGCTGTTGCATTTTAGTAAAATCAGCTAAGATTGTTGGTAGTTTTTCAGGAACACTAATCTTTACATGATCAGGTATAAATATGCTATCACTTACATCGCCAATTACCTTATTTAAGTCAACTTTAGTTTGGTCTAAAGTAGAATTATTGGCAGTAGAATATTCTAGAATACCTTGTATTAACTTATCCATAGATGCCACTTTTTCTTGCATCAGTTGTAAATTATGTTTTCCGCTATCGTCCAAAACGTCCTTATAATCTTCATAGAGCCAAGTAGATAACGCGCTAATACTTCTTAACGGAGATTTTAAATCATGAGACACTATGTGCGCGTATTCTTGAAGCCCCTTATTACTATTTTCAAGTTCATTAAGTAAACGTTCTTTTTGAATTTCTAATAATTTTTGATTGGTAATATCTAAATGAATACCAATAGAGCCTATCACCCTATTTTGAGCATCAAATCTTGGAGCACCACTAATTAGCCAGTGCTTTTTAGCACCTAACTTATCTCTCACCTCAACCTCATAAGAATCCGATTTGCCCAAGACCCGGTCTTTACCTTTATTATCTATTACTTGTTTGTTCTGAACTCGCAGTAAATCTGAAGCTTTCTTTCCTATTAAATCAGTTTCAGTAAAGCCACTCATTTTACAAAAACTCTGGTTGACCAGTTGAATAATATCAAAATTATCGACTTCTATGAGGCCTAAATTCATGTTTGCTATAATGCTACTATACTTCTCGCGCTCTACTTTTAGAATTTCCTCAGCTTCTCTTTGCTTTGCAATATCCTCTATCAGGGCAACTTGATAATCCATTTCACCCAAATTATTTTTAACAGCACTAACCAAGGTCTTAGCTAATAACTTAGTACCGTCTTTTTTTCTAAACTTATTTGTAATGGAAAAATTATCTAAAGTTCCTCTTGCCATTTCCTTGACCAAACGTGTACCTTCCTCCACATCCTCTGGGTCTGATATATGGTCAATTGTCATGGACTTTAATTCCGATTCTTCGTAACCTAAAAGATTTATGATGGTACTATTGGCTTTTATAATTTTACCATCATCTATAAGTACTATTCCTAGTGGAGAATTTTCTACGATAATATCTAGTTCTCTTCTTTGTTCTAGAAGTAACTGTTTTATTTCCATCTCTTGGGTAATATCCCTTAAGATACCTTGTGCGGCAATTGGTTTTTTATCCTTATTGTAAATTAAGCTACTATTAATTTGAACCCATTTTATTGCCCCATCTTTGATTCTAATTTTAGCTCTATAATTTTTTAAAACTCCAACTTTTATTAAAGATTGCATGGATTCTGCGGTATATTCAATAAAGTCTTCGTGAACCAATTGAGAAAGGTTTAAGTCTTCTGTAGTATGATTATAACCAAGAAACTCTTTCGCAGAGGTATTCATATTTACCACGTTAAACTGAAGGTCCATGACTACATATGGATCAATGATATTTATAAAAACTCCATCCAATTCTGAAGTCTTCTCGTTTAAAAGTCCTTCTAGTTTTGAGTTTGCCTCCTGTAAATGATGGCTAACATCATAAAGTTCTTTGCTCTTTTCCTCTAGAATTTTTTCTGCCTGCTGTCTTGCCTTCTTTTGTCTCTCTAAAGCACGCTTAAGCACTTGAATTTCTTTAG
>CALHVP010000002.1 GCA_938038975.1 uncultured Maribacter sp.
AAAGAGATTCCAGTTACTGTAAAAGCGCATGCTGACAGTTTATCTGGAACAGTACAATTTTGTTTTGATCAAGATTGGACTGTTACAGAGGATACAAAAGAATTCTCAATTGCTAAAAAGGGAGATGAACAAACGTTGTATTTTACATTACAACCGCCTGCCACAGAAAACGAAAGCTATATAACACCTATTATACGTCTTAATGGCACGACTAGTACCAAAGAAGTAATTAGTATTACCTATGATCATGTACCTGTTCAAACCATTCTTTTACCCGCTGAAGCAAAAACAGTTAGATTAGACATCCAGAAAGCTGGAGAGCATATTGGCTACATTATGGGAGCTGGGGATGAAATGCCTACAAGCTTAGAACAAATGGGATACAATGTTCATATCGTTGACCCTTCTAGTATAGCTGAAGGTTCTCTAAAAGGGTATGATGCAGTAGTATTGGGTATTAGAGCATATAACGTAATTGAAGAATTAAAATTTAAACAACGTTTTATTCTAGATTACGTAAAGCAAGGAGGTACCGTAATTGTGCAGTACAATACTGCAAATAGATGGGGCAATCAATTTGAAGATATAGCACCTTACAAACTAGAGATATCACGAGACCGAGTAACTAACGAAAATTCAGAAGTTCGTATTTTAGCAATGAATCATCCTATTATGAATTATCCCAATAAGATAACTTCTTCAGACTTCGATGGTTGGGTACAGGAAAGGGGTCTTTATTTCCCAGATAGCTGGGGTACAGAATTTACGCCTATCTTAGGGATGAATGACGAAGGAGAATCAGAAAAAAAAGGAAGCCTACTTGTAGCTCCTTACGGAAAAGGAAATTATATTTACACAGGTTTGAGTTTTTTCCGAGAGCTACCATCAGGAGTTCCAGGAGCTTACAAATTGTTTTCTAATATGCTATCTATTGGAAAAGAAAACCTAGAACAGAAAGAACAAATAAAAGGATGAGTCAAGAAGAAGACGAGAGTAAATCTTGGAAAAAAGAGTACACCATAGTACTTGCGCTAAACCTTATTTATATCTTCATTTTTATGTACCTAATGACATCATTTACATAATATGGGAGCATTAGATTGGACGATTCTTTGTAGCACCTTATTTTTTATAGTTTTTTATGGTGTTTGGAAAACCAAAGGAAGTAAAGATGTAAACGACTATGTAAGAGGTGGTAAGGAAGCACAATGGTGGACAATAGGCCTATCTGTTATGGCTACTCAAGCTAGTGCTATTACCTTTCTTTCTACTCCAGGACAGGCATTTCATGATGGAATGGGTTTTGTACAGTTCTATTTTGGCCTTCCATTAGCAATGATAATTATCTGTCTGGTATTTGTTCCGCTGTACCATAAAATGAAAGTCTATACCGCCTATGAGTTTCTAGAAGGTAGATTCGACTTAAAAACCAGATCCTTAGCTGCTATTTTATTTTTAATACAAAGAGGACTTGCGGCAGGGATTACCATCTTTGCCCCTTCCATAATTTTATCTGCAGTCTTGGGTTGGGATTTAAGAACGCTAAACGTTATCCTAGGCACCTTAGTTATCATATACACCGTATCCGGGGGAACTAAAGCTGTAAGTGTCACCCAAAAACAACAGATGTTTATTATAATGACAGGAATGTTCATTACATTTTTCTTCATCCTTGGCTACTTACCCAACGACATTACTTTTGGAAAAGCACTCAAAATTGCAGGCGCTAGTAATAAATTAGAAATTCTAGACTTTAGTATGAATACCAAAAGCCGTTATACCTTTTGGAGTGGTATAACCGGTGGACTCTTTTTGGCTTTAGCTTATTTTGGTACAGATCAAAGTCAAGTACAACGTTACCTGTCAGGTAAATCGGTTAGAGAAAGTCAGCTAGGATTAGTTTTTAATGGTATTTTGAAAATACCAATGCAGTTTTTTATTCTCCTGGTTGGGGTAATGGTATTTGTTTTTTATCAATACAATCCATCGCCGTTAAACTTTAACCCTGCTGCTACCCAGACCGTTATGCAATCGGAATATGCAGATGATTACAAACTACTGCAAGAAGAGCAAGTAGCATTAGAAGCTGAAAAACGAATTGCTCAAAACAATTTTTCTGCAGCATTGGGAATTAAGGAATATGCTGCCGTTGAAGTTGCGAAACAACAGATTATAAAAATTAATAGAAAAGATAGTATTAACAGAGTAGCAGCCAAGACTATTATTAAGCAAGCAGATGAAACTGCGGAGACTAATGATAAAGATTATGTCTTTATACATTTTATCTTAAATAATCTTCCTAAAGGTATCATAGGATTATTATTGGCCGTAATCTTATCAGCTGCCATGTCCTCTACTGCTTCAGAATTAAATGCACTTGGAACAATAACCGCCTTAGATCTTTATAAAAGAAACCATAAGAAAACAGAGACAGAACACCACTATGTAAATGCTTCTAAGTGGTTCACATTCGCATGGGGTGTTATTGCTATTGCCATTGCGTGTGTTGCTAATCTTTTTGATAATCTTATTCAACTAGTTAATATTATAGGTAGTATTTTCTATGGTAATGTATTGGGCATATTTTTATTAGCCTTCTTTTTTAAATTTGTAAAAGGAAACGCAGTATTCTTTGCAGCTCTTTTAACCCAAGTGATTGTTTGTGTAATTTACTATTACTTAATTCATATTTATCCGGCCGGAGAGGAGAAATTAGGCTATTTATGGTTAAACTTCATTGGCGCTGCTTTAGTTATCAGTTTTGCCTTAATTTTTGAAGTGTTTGATCGTATGCTTAAAAAACCAGTAGCTACTAGTTAATAAGCAGTCTAAAATGATGGAGACTCAAATTAGATTTGATTTCATTAACAAATATAAAAACAAGCCTATACTGGTTAAAGCGCCAGGTCGTATTAATATCATTGGAGAACATACAGATTATAACATGGGCTATGTTCTTCCAGCTGCTATAGAACAAAGTATCTTCTTTGCTGTACATTCCAATTTATCTCATAAAATTAATATAGAAACTTCTTTAAGTGAACCAGACCAAGTTGTTTTTAATTTGGATGGAACACATGTACGATTTGATTCCTTTTGGGGGAATTACTTCAAGGCTATTATAGAAATTCTTAATGAAGAGGATTTTCCCTTAGTTGGTTTTGATTGTGTTTTTGGTGGCGATATACCAATTGGTGCAGGACTCTCTTCATCAGCTGCATTATGCTGTGGTTTTATTCATGCTGTAGCGGAAGTTTGTAGATTAACCATACCTAAAGAATCTATAGCGAAAATTGCTCAAAAAGCAGAGCATAAAATTGGTCTTAATTGTGGGCTAATGGATCAATTTGCAGTTCTATTTGGCAAAAAAGAAAACGCTATTTTTTTAGATTGTTCAAATCTGTCGTTTGAGTATGTACCTATTGACTTAAAAGGCTATAGCTGGGTACTCATAAACAGTAACATTAAACATAGCTTAGCTATTGATTCAGAATATAATAAAAGAAGAGCATCTTGCGAAACAATTGTAAAAACGATAAAGCAGTTTAAAGACCATGTTACTTCTTTACGTGATATCACAGCTGATGATTTAGAAAGCATAAAAAGCAAAGTCTCCCCTACTGATTTCATAAGAGCAACATATGTATTAAATGAAAATGCCCGAGTCTTAAGAATGATGAAAGCATTAAGAGACGGCGATGCAGCTGAGGTAGGTAAAATTCTTTTACAAGGTCATTGGGCTATGTCAAAACAGTATGAGATAACTACGCCAGAACTAGACCTATTAGTGCGTTCAGGAGAAAAATTAGATGGTATTCTTGGTTCTAGGATGATGGGTGGTGGTTTTGGTGGCTGCACCATTAACCTTATGAAATCAGAAAATATGAATCAGAATATTACGTCAATACTAGCTACGTATAAAGCTAAAACAGGCATTGATGCAGAATTTCACCATGTTAGAATTGATGATGGCGTACATACACTAATCTCATAATAGTGCTAAAAAATAGAGCGAAAAAAATAGAGCGAAAAACATAAACCTTTAGGGTCCTGTTCCTCGCTCTGTATACTAGTTTAAGCCGAAATGCTTACATCGCTCCCCATTCTTTCAAGGAATCCATGTTCATTTTTACGTAGTCATCATTACCAGCTGCTTTTGCACCTTCCATTGACTTTTTAGCTGTAGCGATTGCACCTTTTTTGTCACCTGCTTTTGCTTGAATTAAAGACTGTTGTCTCAACTGCCAGAATGCTGGTTTTTCAGTCATAGCCATTGCCTTTTCCATCCACTCTTTAGCTTTGTTGATATCCTTACCTTCACTGCTATAGTAAACTGCTGCTTGATAAAAATCACCCGCTTTAGGACCTGCAAGTGCTGCATCAATACTGCTCATAACAGCAGCATCAGAGGGAACACCAATTGGAATAGCAACATATGTTTTTTCCCACATGACACCTAAATTGGCACCACCAGTAGTCAAATCATCTAAGGTAATTGTGAATGTCTCAATATTCATTTCCATAGGCCATACAGGAACGGTAACTTTTGCTACTACCTTACTTTCGTCCCAGTCGCTAGGAGTTCCTCCACCTTGGGTATCAGTATAAAAGAAAACTTCCCAGTTTTTCATTCCTGGCTTTGTGAAAATAGAATATTTTCCAGCCTTAACGTCTTGCTCTCCAATAGTTACATCCGTATCAAAACTGATAAGAGTATAACCGTTTGCTCCTGTTCTCCATAGTTTGTCAAATGGTACTAAGTTTCCAAAAACTTTTCTACCTCTCATAGAAGGCCTAGAATAATCTACAGCAACCTCTGTTAAACCAACAGTTTGAACCAACTTGGAAGCTGGACTCGGAGCTGGCGTTTGTATCTGTGCTTCCATAGTAAATGAAGCCGCAATAGCCAATAAAAATAGTACTAGTTTATTCATGATTATTTTGTTTTTTATGTCTCACAAAACTAATTATAATCACAGGTCACAATTGTTAACAAAGTCATAAATAACCCACACTTAAATCAAAGACTACTAGAAGGATAAACATAAATGCCCTGTCAATAGAAGAATGGATTGATTAAAATTGTTTTTTAGCTAATAAACAGCAAATGCTTTAGAGCTAACTGAATTATCAAAATAAACCACAAAATAATAAATAGATGTAGGTATAGACTTAGAAACAATACCTTCCTTAGAAACACCATCACTGAACTGTTCCCAAATAGTTTTTCCGTTTACATCGTAAATACGCTTACCAAATATCAATTCTTCTGAGTTAATTTGATACCGTATTTGCCCTGTACTCATCTCTTTGTAAACCAATAGTTTTTCACCTTCATTTGGCTCTGGCTCTGGCTCAGGTTCTGGCTCTGGCTCAGGTTCTACTTCCGCATCTTGGATAAGCCTAAATAATCTAGAGGCAGATGTAATATTAGGGGACTCTCGTGAAAAAAACTCACAAGAAATATAATAACCCGCATTACCATCATTTGATATTCCTTCTACTTGAGCTAAACCAATCTCTAATGGTATGGTATTAGATGCTGTAGAAAAAACAGTGTCAGTGATCACATGTACTTTTACAAATGGTTGTAAAAAACTTGAATAACCTAGAATATATAATTCTCCAGTTTCCTTGTTATAATCTACATCGGTAACCAAACCTATATTTTCTGTTGCACCTTTTCTCGTTGCAGTATAATCTCCGGGTATTTTTGGTATTTCATAAGCTACAGATCCTTGACTCTTCCATTGTTTGGTTAAAATAATCAACTTATCCTCTAGAACAAAAAACGCTTCTGCGTCCCAATCACTATTACCAGTATCGCTAAAATCAGATTGATCTTCGTAAGAGAAAGAAATCGTTTCTGCAGTGACGGTTTCATTAGCTAAGTAGTCTGTTTTTAATACCCGATAAATGGCCAAATCTTGTCGTGTACCTAAATTATTTCCAAAATCACCAATATAAATATAGGTGTCATCTTGGCTTAGTGCTTCCCAATCTGTATTATCAATATTAGAGATTTGTACTGTCCTTTTAATTTCTCTAGTTAATGTGTCTATCTCATAAAGCAGCGGTTCACCACCAGAGTCATTATGGGTAATCAAAAGGTTATTGAAAAATAGTAATCCAGAAGTTTCGGATACCACTGGAGGAAGACTACCTAACTCTATAGTTGTTGTCTGCCCTACAGCGATAGTGGAGAAAATCAAGTACAATACTATGGTAATCCTCATGAAAGTATATTTATATGCTGCAAATTACAAAATAAGATGTGCTGCCTTATTTTATTTAGTTCAAAAAACAAAATGGACGGTAAATGGTATAGCATTCCATCAGTAAAGTCAAATATTTTATTTTGTTTAACTAATTAAATTTTTTGCTAAACAATATTGATTCTATATTTGTGCAAAATACGATTATGAAACTATATCAGCTTCATTCGAAGCAATCCTTTCCAATATCAAAAGAAGTAGCTTGGGATTTTCTATCAAGTCCAAAAAATTTACAAAAAATAACACCAGAACATATGGGTTTCACCATTCTTTCTGGTGCGGATAGGCCTATGTTTCCTGGTCAAATTATAACATATAAGGTATCACCATTTCCTGGTTACACGACGAAATGGGTAACGGAAATAACACATGTAAAACAAGGCGAATATTTTGTAGATGAGCAGCGTTTTGGACCATATGCATTATGGCATCATAAACATTTTATTAATGAAATAGATGGTGGTGTAGAGATGGAAGATATTATAGATTACAAAATTCCTTTTGGAGTATTCGGACAGATTGCACATCCCCTAATCGTAAAAAAACAACTAAGTCAAATATTCGAATTCAGAGAACAAAAATTAATAGCGCTTTTTGGAAGTATGCCCAATACACAAAAAGAAATTCACTTTAAATCTTTTTAAAATATGAGTAAAAATATACTACTAATAGGAGGAAGTCACGGAATTGGAAATTCTTTGGTTAACATATTACATAACAATCACACCGTTTTTGTAGCCTCAAGAACTACAGAAGGCTTAGACGGTCTAAACGTAACCCATATTCCTTTTGATGCTACTGTAGACGAACTAGACGCTTCTCAATTACCAGAAGAGATTCACGGGTTTGTATATTGCCCAGGCAGTATAAACCTTAAGCCTTTCAAAATGATGAGCATGGATACCTTTGAACAGGATATGCATTTGAATTTCTTTAGTTTGGTTCGTACTGTAAAGACAATTATCGGAAAAATGACAGAAGGAAGTAGTATGGTTTTCTTTAGTACCGTTGCGGTAGGTACAGGAATGCCTTTTCATACCAGCGTTGCTGCAGCAAAAGGAGCTATTGAAGGTTTTGCAAAATCTATGGCAGCAGAATATGCTCCAAAAATCCGTGTGAATGTTGTGGCACCTTCTTTAGTAGATACACCCTTAGCAGGTCGTTTATTAAGTAACGACAAGAAGATAGAAATGATGTCACAACGTCATCCTTTAAAAAGAGTTGGAAAAGCGTCAGATATTGCAAATATTGCCTCATTTTTGTTAAGCGATGATAGTACTTGGATGACAGGACAAATCGTAGGAGTAGATGGTGGAATGTCTACATTGAATATATCATAGTATGAATAAGAAAGTAGCTGTTTTTTGGTTTCGTAGAGATTTACGATTAGAAGATAATAAGGGTTTTATGGAAGCACTCAGCAGTGGATTTCCAGTGCTGCCTATCTTTATTTTTGATACCGAAATACTAGATAAACTTTCTAAAAATGATGCTCGAGTTACTTTCCTTCATGAGACGCTACACAACATGAGGGAAATTTTAAAACAAGAGCATAATAGTTCTATTGCGTTGTTTAACGGAAAGCCTTCCAAGGTATTTAGTGTATTAAGCAAAACCTATGATATTCAAGCCGTATATACGAATCATGATTATGAACCGTACGCAAAGGAAAGGGATGAAGTAATCGCTGCATTATTAGAAGAAAAAAAAATCAATTTTAAAACATATAAAGACCAAGTTATTTTTGAAAAAGGAGAAGTGGTAAAAGATGATGGCAAGCCATATGTAGTTTACACCCCTTATAAAAACAAATGGAAATCTATCTTTAATGCCACTCATATAGAAGAATATCCTTGCGAAAATCTTTTGGACAAACTAATTCAAGACACCGAGTTACCAACTATTTCTCTGTCCGATATGGGATTTGAAACGGCTACTATTAAAGTACCTGTATATGATGTGAACCCAAGCCTTATAAATAATTATGAAGTTACAAGAAATTTCCCAGCAAAGGAAAATGGAACATCACGTTTAGGACCTCATTTACGGTTTGGGACTGTTTCTGTTCGTAGTATGATGAAAAAAGCAATTGCAGAGGAAAACGAAATATTTTGGAGTGAGCTTATATGGCGTGAATTTTTTATGCAGATTCTTTGGCATTTCCCTCATACAAAAGAGAAAGCCTTTAGAGCAAAGTATGACCGTATAGAATGGCGTAATAATGAAGATGAGTTTGAAAAATGGAAGAATGGAATGACCGGTTATGCATTCGTTGATGCTGGTATGCGAGAGCTCAATACCACTGGTTTTATGCACAATAGAGTACGCATGTTGGTAGCCAGTTTTCTTTGCAAACATTTATTGATAGATTGGCGCTGGGGCGAAGCGTATTTTGCAGAAAAATTATTGGATTATGATATGAGTGCCAATGTGGGAAATTGGCAATGGGCAGCCGGCAGCGGTGTCGACGCAGCTCCTTATTTTCGAATATTTAATCCCATGACACAGATTGATAAGTTTGACAAACAAAAAGAGTACATAAACACTTGGGTTCCAGAATTACAAGAACTTACCTATCCAGAGAAAATGGTAGATCATAAAATGGCTCGCGAACGTTGTCTTAAAACCTATAAAGAAGCGGTTGCTTAATGGTAATTGTTTGGTTTAAAAGAGATTTACGATTACTAGACCATGAGCCTTTGGTGAAGGCTATAGCTTCTGGAGAAAAGGTTCTTTTACTTTATAGCTTTGAACCCTTGTGGGTTACCGATTCACACTACAGTGAAAAGCATATAAACTTTATTAAGCAAAGCCTTAACGACCTTCAACGACAATTAGAATCTTATGACACTCGTATCCTCATTGTAAATGAGGAAATTTTGTCTGCATTCAACTCGTTACACAAGCACGAAAGCATAACTGCTATCTATTCTTACCAAGAATCAGGTATGAAAATGACCTACCAACGCGATAAATTGGTTTCTAAGTGGTGTAAAGAACATCATATTACTTGGGAGGAAAGCATTCAAAATGGTGTTTTTAGAGGTATTAAGAACCGCAAACAATGGAAGGATGATTGGGTAACATTTATAAACTCAAATATAGATAAGCCTCAAATGAACTCGGGTACCTTCTACCCTATTAGCGAAGTCAGTAGAATTTCTAAAGTGTACTTTAAAACTGTTTCACTAAAAACGGAACAAAACAGTAATATGCAACATGGAGGCACTAGTTATGCTGTTAAGTACTTAGACACTTTTTTAAACCAGCGTATAAAAGGCTATAATACCTACTATTCTAAACCTGCAAATTCAAGAAAACACAGTAGTAGATTATCACCCTATTTGGCATGGGGTTGTTTATCCGCCAGGCAAATTTGCCAATATGCAGCTGGTCATAAAAAAAGCAGCACGAACAAAAGAAACCTTAGTAGTTTCCTTTCTCGAATGCGATGGCAAGCGCACTTTATCCAAAAATTTGAGATGGAAGGTGATATGGAGTTTAGAAGTGTAAATAAAGCATATCATCAGATAGAAAAAACAATACATCCACAGCTACAAAAAGCTTGGCGAGAAGGTAAAACAGGAGTTCCGCTGATAGATGCTGCCATGAGATGCTTGGTAACAACAGGTTTTGTAAATTTTAGACTACGTGCTATGCTAGCCTCTTTTTTTACGCATTTACTATGGCAACCCTGGCAAGACTGCACAGAACATCTAGCTCAGAATTTCCTAGATTTTGAGCCGGGAATACACTTTCCACAATTAAACATGCAAAGCGGAGAAACCGGTGTAAACACCATTCGTATTTATAATCCCATAAAGAATAGCAAGGAGCATGACCCCAATGGTGAGTTTATAAAAAAATGGGTTCCAGAGCTTTCTAATTTGCCAGCGTCATATATCCATGAACCATGGAATATTCCAGTAATGGAGCAGGAATTTTTAAATTTTGAACTTGGAAAACACTATCCGTATCCAATTGTATCACTTTCAGAAATGAGAAAATATGCAAGCGACACTTTGTATGCGTACAAAAAGAACCCAAAAACAAGAAAAGAAAATAAGCGAATAATAGAAAAACACACACTACCAGGAAGACCCGTATGGGATCAACATAGCTAGTTTGTATCCCAATTTTACTTGAAGTTTAACTATCTTTAAATCGATACTTTAAATTCCAACCTAAAACACTAATCCATGAAAAAAACGATTATTACATCCTTTCTTTTATTCTTTTGCTTATCGATTTCTGCACAAAAACTTAGTAGTACTAAAAAAGCTGTTATTGCTTCAGTAGAAAAACATAAAACAGAACTCATACGAATTAGTGATTCCATTTGGGCCTTAGCCGAAACGGCATTCGACGAATCAGGCTCTGCTAAATTATTAGCAGATTA
>CALHVP010000003.1 GCA_938038975.1 uncultured Maribacter sp.
TTAGATAAGGCTTTAGAAGTTTTCAAAATAACTACGATTTTATTTCCAGATAGTTTTAATGCATATGATAGTTATGGTGAAGCTTTATTAAAAGCAAATCGAAAGGTAGAAGCCATTGAAATGTATGAGAAATCAATTGAACTAAATCCGAAAAATGAAATAGGAAAAAAGGTTTTGATGCAATTGAAACAAAAATAACTCTGTACAACAATGGTAACCGTTGCAAAAGCCATTAATTCAATATAAAATGGAGGATTATAAGTCTCTCTAAGGAGTTTTTATTTCAGGATAAGTATTGGATGGTAAATTATCGAAGCGGTACCATGGCTAAAGAAGAGCACTACCTAGTCAACTCTTATAACTCAAACACCTCATAGCTTCTCGTCCATTCTACCGACTTTCCAGGCGCAATATTAATATCAAAAAATACTTCCGGACTCACCACATGTTGCCAGCCCCATAGATTTATTTTATGAGCTATAAAATTACTATTTTCACGTATGCCAATCTTGGATTTTAGATGTATGAGTTCCCATGCACTTTTTACATGTTCGCCTCCACTAAGGTTACTAAAGAAAAAAGGGGTCTGCGGAATGCTATTAAAGCTAATTTTATGATGGTCTAGAATAACCGCAGCTTCTGGATTTACAGTCTCCCCAAACAGTTTAGGTTTTAGGAGAAAAGGAAAGTTAAGTTCATAATTAGCTCCAATGTAGTCATTGTCAATAGCAGTGAAATTATGACTGTATTCCGTTGTGCTAATTGCTTTTTCTCCTGTGTTTTTTAATAGATATATAATCTTGAAGCCGTGTTCTTGTACTTCAATTTCCTTACGTAATTCATAGGCGTAACCGTTTGCCTTTTCAGATATACAATCTATACGAATGCTATTTGTTGTTGTCTTAGTAAAGAACTTTGCAGGTTTAATAACATAGGGTTTGTGAAAGGCATATTCGGAATCCTCCTTTTTTAAAAGCCCTACACCTATTTTATGAAACCAGTCGCCTATTTTAGTTTCTTCAAAACCCAAGGCCGTTTCAATTCCAAACTCATTGTAAAATCCTTTTCCTAAATGGTTTTGGTTGCCTCCGTTTGGGTCCTCTACACTTGTTAGTGGAATTCCCTTAAATTTCACATTGGTAATTTTTCCGGTCCAATCAAATCTAGAGAAGTTGTAATTTTCAAGAGGAAAATCAATATGTAATTCTAGATCTTTGTTTTTAAGTAGGTGCGTCATGGATCTAAGGTATTAAAATCATGTAGATATGAGTGCTTTCTGATAAAATAGATATACTTAGCTATTTTAACAGCATCAACTGCGCTTTCTTATCTTCGGCTTTTATGCTTTTTACTATATTAGACAAATGAACCCAAAACGGTATATACGGCAAACTATTCTTAAAGAATTTGGTGCTGATGGTCAACGAAAATTAGCCAAGGCAAAAGTTTTGGTTGTTGGTGCAGGCGGTCTTGGTGTTCCTGTGTTAACCTACTTAAATGCAATGGGAGTAGGTGCTTTGGGTTTGGTAGATGCAGATGTTGTTTCGCTATCCAATCTTCATAGACAAGTGTTGTATACAGAAGCTATGGTGGGGAGCTTAAAAGTAGAAGCCGCAGCGGAGCAATTACAAAAGCAGAATCCGGAAACAGAACTGAAAATATATCCTACTTTTTTAAATGTTTCCAACGCATTGGAAATTATAAAAGGGTATGGTGTTGTGGTAGATGCTACAGATAATTTCCCTACTCGGTATTTAATAAACGATGCTTGTGTACTATTAAAAATACCTTTTGTTTATGGCGCACTGCATGGTTTCGAAGGCCAAGTAAGTGTATTCAATTATCAAAACGGACCTACTTACAGATGTTTGTTTGCAAAGATGCCTGCAGCCGATGCTATTCCAGATTGTAATGAAAATGGGGTATTAGGAATTTTACCGGGCATTGTAGGTAATCTACAAGCTTTGGAAACGGTGAAAGTTATTTGTGGTTTAGGAGATGTGCTTTCAGGTACCCTCTTATTGTATGATGCACTTACACAACGAATGCAACGAATGAAATTTTCATTGCAGTCCAAAAATTTAGATATAAACACCTTGGCTGAGAGTTATGAATTCGATTGCGAGTTAGAGATAAAGGATTCTCCTAATTTGGACATACGACCCATGTTAAGCGATGGGTTAATTGAGGTAATAGATGTGCGCACACAACCAGAGTTTGATGCGGAACATTTACGTGGAGCCAAACATATTCCATTAGATGAAGTAGAACAACGCAGCCTTGAAATAGACATGACTAAGTCGGTATACGTTATTTGCCAAGTTGGTATTCGTAGCCAAAAGGCTATCTATATATTGGAACAAAAGCACCCTGAAAAGGAATTTATAAATGTAACTGGTGGTATGAACATGATAGACAGCTATGCAAATACCTATTGAACATTTACTACTCCTATGCTTGGGGTTTTTTGTAATTGCCACCTTGTATTCCTCGGTTGGGTTTGGAGGTGGGTCTAGTTATTTGGCGTTATTGAGTATTGTCTTTCTAAGCTTTTTTACTATCCGCTCAGTTGCTTTGGTTTGTAATCTGGTAGTAGTTTCTGGAAGTACCTATCTCTACTTTAAAAACGGACATGCACGCCTTAGTGATTTTCTCCCCTTTGTACTCACAAGTATTCCACTCACATTTTTAGGAGCTACTTTTCAGCTAAAGGAACATGTATTTTTTATCATCTTGGGTATAGCCTTGGTTTTGTCTTCTATTTTTTTAGCTGGGCAAACCTTTACTATAGTTCAAAAAAGAGAAGCACCAAAAGCAGTTCCAAAATACCTAAGTTATGTGCTTGGTGCTGGTATTGGCTTTTTATCTGGACTCGTAGGTATAGGTGGAGGTATATTTTTAGCACCTATTTTAAATCATTTACAGTGGGATAAAGCATTAAAAATTGCAGCTTTGGCAAGTTTTTTTATACTTGTAAATTCTATCTCTGGATTAATAGGATTAGCACATAGCGATACCTTAGAGCTACCTTGGAAAGAAACACTATGTTTAGTAGTTGCTGTTTTTATTGGAGGACAAATAGGAGTGCGATTGAGTTTGAAAACATTGTCGCCTAAGGGAATTAAGAGAGGTACCGCAATCCTTGTTTTTGCGGTGGGTCTGCGTATATTATTAGTAAACGGATTAGAAGTTTTATGATCACATTTAAAGAAGCATATAAGAAAGTAGTATCTCATCGGTTGGATTTGGGAAGTGAAATGGTCCCATTAATAAACTCCCATGGTAGGGTTTTGGCAAGCTCCATTGTTGCAGATAGAGATTTTCCGCCGTTCAATAGAGCTACTAAAGATGGTATTGCTATTAATTATAGCGCTTTAGAAAGTGGCAGCACACGTCTTAAGATTGAAGGCGTAGCAAGCGCTGGAATGTATCAACAACAACTAAAGTCAAGTACTACTTGTTTGGAAGTAATGACTGGAGCTGTGGTGCCCTTAGGCACCGATACGGTGATTATGTATGAGCACCTAACTATCAAAGACGGCTGGGCTAACATAGAGAAAGAAGTAACCAAAGGGCAAAATATTCATTATAAAGGAAGTGATGAGACCCAAGGAGCTGTATTGTTGCAGCAAGGTAAAAGAATTGGGTCTGCAGATATTGGGGTTATGGCTTCAGTTGGTGCAGCCATGGTATCTGTAAAAGCACTCCCTACCGTATGCGCTATTGCTACAGGGAATGAATTGGTTGCCGTTGAGAACATTCCAGAACCGCATCAGATTCGTAAATCAAATAGTATCACCTTACAAGTGGCCTTATCTAAATTGGGTATAGCAGCAACTGCTTTGCATTTAAAGGATGATAAAAAAGCAATAGAAGAAGGACTTCAAAAAGCGTTACAAGAGAATGATGTATTGTTACTCAGTGGTGGTGTATCAAAAGGGAAGTTCGACTTTATACCTGAAGTGATGGATGCATTAGGGGTAGAAAAAGTATTTCATCGCGTAGCACAAAGGCCAGGGAAACCTTTTTGGTTTGGCGTGCATCGTACATACAAAACGGTCATTTTTTCATTTCCAGGAAATCCAGTTTCTACATTTGCCAACTATCATTTGTATTTTCTACCATGGCTACATACCTCATTAGAAATTCCAGTAGAAACAAAGTTTGTAAGTTTGGTTAGCCCATTAACCATACAAGCACCCTTAACGCGTTTTATACAAGTAGAAACGTATTGGGAGAATGCCAGATTATGTGCGAAGCCTGTAACCGAAAATGGCTCAGGAGATCTAACGAGTCTTGCCAAGGCAGATGGGTTTATCTGTTTGGAACCAAGAGAAGCTTCATATGAAGTAGGGGAGGTGGTAAAATTTGTAGCTACTAGATAGTCTGCCGTATGTTTTTAAACTGCTAATCTGGTTGTTTTATCCAATGTGTATTTTTTGCTTTTTATCAAAATACCTGTACAAACTTGATTTAGGTTTTTTTTAACGCTTTTTCCACATTCTGGTAATTTACACTCTTTTATTGTCAAATCCTTTCTTTAATAAAACGATCCTTAATTGATCCTTAGTTTTGGACTAGAATACCTTGTAAGCTCATATTTTACGGGGTATGAATAACTGTTAAACTCCTCCCAACTATGTAATAAATAGCATATTTGTACGTCTCTTTGTATGTGTACATAAGGGTGCGCATTGCACTCATCACAACAATTTTTAAAATTCCTTATTATGAGAGATACAAAAAAAGAACATACTAAAAGCGACGCTACTACGGATAAAGTAGTTACTCGACATACGAGTTGGAGAAATCACCGTAGACATACAGGATTAAAACTAATCCGTTTTTCTTAAGTATAGTTTAGTATAAAAGTAAAAAGAGGGCATAAGCCCTCTTTTTTAGTTTTAATAAGTTCGTATTTAGGTGTCCGGAGGTAATTTTTAAACGTCTAGAATACGTCTGTGGTAATTTATTTGACCTAGGTGATAGGTTAAGTGGCCATGCAAATGCATTAATGTAAATAGGGTTTCTTTTTTTTCTTCCCAAATAAGTAAAGGAAAGTACCCATCTAATTGGGCTTCCGTTAGGCAATCAAAACCTTTATTTACGATGCTTATAGTTTCGTCTAGTTCTTGATACATTTTTGCTCTAGGTACTCCTTTACTAGAAAATTCAAATTCTCTATCTCTTACATAATTAGTGTTCGCTAATCCGTTTCCGATATAGTTTTTTAAATTGCCAATAATATGTAGGCATAAATTACCCCCAGAATTAGAAATGGTATTGTTTACCTTCCATAAGTTATCCTCTTCTTTATATAGTGCAATTTCGTCTCGTAGGGTCGTTAAGTCTCTATGGAATAATTCTTTTAAAGCTTCTTTCAAAATATAGGTTTTCTTTGATTTCAGTATTTCTTATTAAGGCTTCTGATAGCATAAATGCTTAACGTAAAATTAGGTAATTAGTAGCTTTTAAGGCTGCGGTTTGTCATCTATTCGCCAGGGTGGGTTTAACCTATTTTCCCCTGCATGGAATAGTATTAATTGGTTTCCATCTACATCTTTTAAACGTGCTTCGCGCCAAAGCCAACTTTGGTCTGTAGGAAGTAAATCAAATGTTACCCCTTTTGCTATCAGTTCACTTACATCCCTATCTAAATGCTCGCATTCAAAATAGATGTAAATACCTTCTCCTTTTGGTAGGACCTCTGTCTGATGTATAGAAAACGTAGCAGTACCGTCTGGGCATTCAAAACGGGCATAGTGCGGTAATGCTTTTACGATGAGCTTTAACCCAAGCATTTCATAAAAGGCGATGGACTTTGCCACATTTACCGACGGAACTGTAACTTGGTTGAGGTTCATGGGTTTGGTTTTATAGATTTCTAGGGGCTTACCCTTTAGAAGTCTCGCTAAATTTATTAATAAAACAGTACTCCTGAATGATGAAAGTTATTTAATTCTTAGTAAAAAAGAATTTTTGTGGATATCTAAAATATCAATTACTTAAGTTGTGTGCTATTATTGTTACTATAGTAAAGATATCCGTAAGGAGTTCAATAAGCTCTAAATAGTTATTAGTAAAACTACTAATTCAATTTTATGAATGTCATTTGTGAATGCTCTTGAATCTATTTGTTGTTTATTGATATTCTAATTCAACTATTTGAAAATAATTAGATTATGATTATATTATAACCAACAACCATTAACCAATCTTTTAAAGTTATGAATCCAATAGTAAAAAATATACTGGCTGTGATAGCTGGTCTTCTAGTAGGCAGTATTGTAAATATGGGAATTGTTATGATCAGTGGTTCTGTTATAGCCCCACCAGAAGGTGGAGATATTACCACTATGGAGGGCTTAAAGGCTACAATGCATCTTTTTGAGCCAAAACATTTTATTTTTCCGTTTTTAGCTCATGCCATAGGTGCTTTGGTAGGCGCATTTGTTGCTGCTAAAATTGCTGCAACTAAGAAAATGACCATGGCTCTGCTCGTAGGTGTTTTCTTTTTTATTGGAGGCGCAATTAATGTTGCTATGCTAGGTGGGCCGTTATGGTTTACTGTTTTAGACCTTGTTATGGCTTATATTCCTATGGCTTACTTAGGTGGGAAGTTTGCTGAGAAATAAGGATATGCTTACTCTTATGCTACACCTCCATCTACTTACGTACCAACTCGCACACTGCACTCGCAATGTTGCCTTTCTAGGAAGGAAACTCTTATTCTTAAATGACATACCTGTCCTAGTTTCCCCTCTAAAAAGAGGGGTAGGGGTGTGTAGAAACGGAATGTTTAC
>CALHVP010000004.1 GCA_938038975.1 uncultured Maribacter sp.
CAGGTCCAATCTACCCCAAGTGCAGAAGCGCCTGATTTAGCCATGTCTCCAAGTGCAAACCAACATCCTTTTCCAAATACGATTACTGGAGCATCATCTTTTAAGGCATCAATAATTTGTTGGATATACTGCCAAGAGAATTCTTGGTAATCTACAGGGGATAACATACCTCCCCATGAGTCGAAAACTTGAACTGCATTCACTCCAGCTTTTACTTTAGCCTTTAAATAAGCAATAGTGGTATCTGTTATTTTTTGTAAAAGTTCATGTGCAACAACAGGTTGCGTAAAACAGAGTTCTTTTGCTTTGTCAAAATTTTTACTGCCTTGGCCTTGTACACAGTAACATAAAATAGTCCAAGGAGATCCAGCAAAACCTATTAGAGGAATGTCATCATCTAACTTTTCTTTAGTAGCTTTTATAGCTTCCATTACATAGCCCAAAGCGTCATTCACATCTGGCACTATGACTGAATCTAAGTCTTTCTGTGAGCGAATTGGATGAGGTAAATAGGGTCCAAAATTAGGCTTCATTTCTACCTCAATATTCATAGCTTGTGGAATAACTAAAATATCAGAAAAAAGAATAGCAGCATCCATGCCATATCTTCTAATAGGCTGAACGGTAATTTCGGAGGCAAGTTCTGGAGTTTGACAGCGTGTAAAAAAATCATACTTTGCCTTAATTTCCATAAATTCTGGTAAATACCTACCAGCTTGACGCATCATCCATACCGGAGGTCTTTCAACAGTTTCTCCTTTTAAGGCTCTTAGGAATAAGTCGTTTTTAATCATAACATATGTTTTAATATGCCTCTGTAGTAGAAAATTCTTTTACGAAACTTAAGAGGCTTTGTAGTTTTCATTTACCAAATCAATAACACTTTCTACGTCGGGAATTTTAGCAACTCTTACGTCTTTAAATTCCTTTCTTGCGGTTTTTGCAGTGGTTTCACCAATACAATAGGCTATTTTATTCGGCTTGTTGTTTTGTAAATAGCTTTCTATGCCAGATGGGCTAAAAAATAGTAGTCCTTCTACTGAATTCTCCATTTCTTGCCCGGAGAGTTTTGTCTTGTAGGTTTCTACGCTATGAACAGTAATATTGGATTCTTCTAAGATAGTGGTAATGGCATCTAACCTTAGATTACCACAGAAGTGTGTAACCTCTGTTCCTTCTATAAAGTCAACTAAGTAGTTGGCTAAATCTGTAGCAGAGTTTTCAAAGTGTGCTACTTTGCCAATTTTTTTCTGTACCAATCGTCTTGTTTTGCGACCAACACAGTAAATATTATCAAAGGTAAGTTCATCTGCACTTATGTTCGTCAACAATCCTTCAACAGCATTTTTACTAGTAAAAATCACATTTTTAAGCTCTTTTTTTAACACTAAAGGAGATATGCGATTTGGATTAATTTTTATAAAATCCTCCGAATCTACTTTAATGGAACTATCAAAACGTTGAAGCTGCGCATTGGTAAGTTTTTTGGTAGAAAATATTTGAGTTGTTAGCATGCTGTTAGACAACTCGTTCATGAGACGTTTACCTCCACGACTAAGAATACTTTTTGCACAATCAAAACCTAGATGCTCATGTTTACCTAAAGGTGCGGTTAGCTCAACGTCAAGCTTTTTAGATCCATCAACCGTTAACAAAACCCCTTTTAAGGTGACTATATTTTCTTTGTCAATATAAGATAAGGCACCAATTGGAGCAGAACAACCACCTTCTAATTCTCGTAGGAACTCACGTTCCAAACGGGTACAGATATCAGTTTCTTCATGATTTAATTGAGCACAGATTTCGCGTACTTCCTCATCATTTTCCATGGCAACTACCATAATTGCCCCTTGCGCAGGTGCGGGTAACATCCAAGTAAGTCCTAGCGTGTTCTTAGGTTCAAGACCAATACGTTCCAGTCCTGCGGCAGCAAAAATAGCTGCATTCCAATCACTAGTATTCAGTTTTTCTAACCTACTGTTTATATTACCTCTAAGGTCTACTACGGTATGGGTAGGATATCTGTTAAGCCATTGTGCTTTTCTTCTAAGACTTCCGGTTGCAATAATCCCTTCGCGCTGGCCTAGAAACTCTTCGTTATCATGGTATGCTAGAATATCCATATAGTTTGCACGTTTTAATACAGCTGCTTGGATAATTCCTTCCGGTAATGCGGTGGGTACATCTTTCATAGAATGTACAGCAATGTCTACGTCTCCATTTAACATGGCAACGTCAAGTGTTTTTGTGAAGATTCCTGTTATACCCAATTCGTAAAGTGGCTTATCTAAAATAAGATCACCAGTTGATTTAACTTTTACGATTTGTGCTTTATGGCCTAAGGCTTTTAGTTGGTCTTTAACTTCGTTTGCTTGCCATAGGGCTAATTCACTATCACGTGTCCCTATTCTAATAGTTTTACTCATTTATGGTCCAGTTCTATTTGAAATACTTTTTGAATAAGTTCTAAACTGGAGTCTGAGTCCACGTTATCGTCTTTTAAATGATTTGCAAACTGCTTCGTTATTTTTTGGATAATGCGGTCAGATATAATTTCTGCATGAGATGCGTCAAAATCAACTGTTTTTTTAGATTGATAATCTAACTCCTCTACCTTCATGGTATTTAGCTTCATTTTCAAAGCTTTGATTACCGGAGCAAATTTTCGTGTTTCTAACCACTGTGTAAAATCGAATTTTGCTTCTTCAATGATTGCTTCGGCAGCAGGAATAAATTGCTTTCTTCGTTCTAGTGTCTCATCTGTCATTTGTGAAAGTTGATCTAGATAAATAACAGTAATATTGTCTAAATCCATAACATTTTCATGCACATTTTTAGGAACGGATAAATCTAAAATAAGTAGTGGTTTTTTAGTGTGAATCAAATCCTTTGTAACCGTAGGTTTTAGAGCCCCAGTTGCTACAACTAAAATATCTGATTTTCTAATTTCGGCCTGTAAATCTCCGTAATCCTTTACGTCAAGGTTAAATTTCCCCGCAACTTTTTCAGCTTTTTCCTTTGTGCGATTGATAAGCGTTATATGAGGGTTTTTGGTATGCTTAATAAGATTTTCACACGTATTTCTTCCAATTTTACCTGTTCCAAATAACAGAATATTCTTATTAGTAATATCAGATACATTTCTCATAATGTATTGTACCGAGGCAAAAGCTACAGAAGTAGCACCAGAGGATATTTCCGTTTCGTTTTTTATGCGTTTACTGGCTTGTATAACCGCGTTACATAATCGTTCTAGAAATGGATTCCCTATCCCAATTTTCTTTGATCGGTTGAAGCTTTGCTTTAATTGACTTATAATTTCAAAGTCACCTAATATCTGACTGTCTAAACCAGTACCCACTCTAAATAAATGCCCAATAGCTTCGTTATTTTTGTAAACATAAGCTACATCTTGAAATTCCTCTACGGTTCCATTGGAGTGATCACAAAGTAATTTTATGAGTTGATATGGGTGTTGTGCAAAACCATGCAATTCAGTACGATTGCAAGTAGATGTGGCGAGGAGGCCATCTATACCTAATTCTTTTGCTTTATTTAAAAGGGAATTTATAGCTATTTCATCAAGACTAAATTTACCACGCACCTCTTCATCCGCCTTTTTGTAGTTAAGGCCAATGGTGTAAAAGGAATTATGTTTAGAAATATGATAGTCCTTCATAAAGAAAGCAAAAATAAAGGGGACACGTCGATAAAAGTAACGCTAGAGGAACAATTAATATCGATTGAAGTACTTTTGGACGTAATTCATTAATTTTATGATGAAATACCTTAATTTTAAAGTAAATACAAGGTTTAAGCTAATTACTATTTAGATTCTTTCTAAATAAATTATTTAGAATATTGAGAAATATGAAATTAAAAAATGTCGCTATAGGTTCATTTGAAGAGATTTTAGTAGATGATGGTTTTTATGTACTTAAAATACAGAACGATAAGGTTCATGATGTGCATATAACACGGGAAATTAACAAGCGTTATATTCAATTTCATTTCTGTTTAAAGGGAAACGGTAATTTTTTATTTAACGATGGCAACTACGCTTTAGAAGTATCAGAGGAAAATTCCCTTTTGTTATATAATACACAGTTAGATTTACCTTTGAATCTTTCTCTAGCCCCTGGCTCTTGGATGGTATCTGTTGTTATGACAATACGTAAGTTTCACTCGTTATTTTCAGAAGAAGCTAGTTATATTCCTTTTCTTAACACAGAGAACAAAGAAAAGAAGTATTACGCCCAAGAAGGGGTTTCTCCTGCTATCGCAATAGTATTAAGTCAAATGATTAATTACAATCTACACCCCACTATTAAAAAATTATATGTCAAAGGAAAAGTGTACGAGTTGATTTCACTTTATTTTAATAAAAGTACAGATGCCGATGTGGAACAATGCCCATTTTTGGTTGATGAGGATAATGTAAAGCGTATAAGAAGGGCAAAAGAAATTGTAATTGCGAATATGGCAGAACCACCATCCCTTAGTGATTTGGCAAAAGAAGTAGGCCTTAGTTTAAAACGCTTAAAAGAGGGTTTTAAGCAGATTTACGGTGATTCTGTTTATAGCTTTTTGTTTGAATATAAAATGGAGTATGCGCGACGGTTATTAGATTCTGGACAGTACAATGTAAACGAAATTGGTTTAAGAATAGGGTACAGTACTTCTAGTCATTTTATTGCTGCTTTTAGAAAGAAGTACGGAACTACCCCAAAGAAGTACATGAAAGAGTTAACGTAATAATTAGGTATTATTTTAATGGCCTAGCGACTAAAATGCCTATGTTTTTATTAATTTGTAATAGGTAGTCTGCAAGTGGTTTTTTGGTTACTTCTACTTGCATTGAGCTTGTTGAAGCATGTAAAAGATGAATGCGCCCATCCTTTTCTCTTGTTGCGATTCCAGTGTGGGTAACATCTAGTCCGTTAATAGATGTTGCTAGAGCGATGATATCTCCGGTTTGTATCAAATGTTCATTCGCTTCTATTTCCTCTCGTGGTAGAAAGCAAAAAGTTTCTTTTGCTAGTTCTTTCTCTGTAGCAATGATTTTTTCAAAATTTTCATCACTCTTTAAAAATGGATATAATTCTCTATGTGTACCCATGAAATTAATATCTTTTTCTAGCGAAACACCGCCTATTTTTGCTGTAATATCTTCTAATAAGCCCTTTTGTTCATTGTTTCGTATCCAATCTGTGAAATAGTGCAGCCTGGATCCGTAGCCATCCAGTTGCCCGTCTTTATAACGGATGGTTTCTAGAATTTTCGTGAAAGCATCAAAGTCAGATGTATTATTTTTTAGGAGCATACTAAAAGCCAATACATTTTCTACGTAGGTAGTGCAATCTAAACCTTGTAAATTTACAACTAGGGATTCTACTTCTCCTATTTCTAGAGTTTTGGCAACGTAGGGTATTCCCTTGAACGTTTTCCCGATGGCAACGATGGTCGTTCCAAAATCTGACTCCAACAGGCCCTCTATTTCTATGATTTTATCTTCGAATACTTGCCTGTCTTTAGTTGAGCAAGTTATTTGTTGCGAAAAACTGTTAAAAATCGAAAGAAGAAAACAGATAAGTATATAAAAGCGTTTCATCAAAATCAATTTAGTCATTAAAGATAAAATATTTATTTTCCATCTGTATCTGAGTTGTTTAGCATTACCCTAGTATGCGCAATACTTTCAGGATAATTTTCCTGTAGAAATGTTATGAGTTTCTCTCTTACTAGGACCCGTAAATCCCATGTGTCCGATGCATCTCTTGCACTAACCATCGCCCTTACTTCTACAAAACCAGCTTTACTATCTGTTATCTGAATGTTATTGGCTTCCCCGTCCCACAAGTCCGTGTGCTCTAGAATAGAGGTTAATTCTGTACGTAGTTCATCAAAAGGAACCCTGTAATCCATATGTAAAAAAACAGTACCTAATATATCTGAGGAACTCTTCGTCCAGTTCTGGAAAGGCTTTTCGATAAAATAGGGAGTGGGTAAAATCAATCTTCTCTTATCCCAAATTTTTACAACAACGTAGGTTAACGTAATTTCTTCTATACGGCCCCATTCGCCTTCTACAATGACTACATCATCTATCTTTATGGGTTGTGCAATAGCAATTTGAATACCAGCTAATATGGTGCCTATTAATTTTTGTGCTGAAAAACCTATGATTATTCCAGCAACTCCTGCAGATGCGAATATGCTAATACCAATTTCTTTGATTTCATCAAAGGTCATAAGCGCTAAGCCTATCGCAAAAAGAATAACCATGAAAATTATGATCCGTTCCAGAATATTAAATTGGGTATAAACTTTGCGAGCTCTTAAATTGTTAGATTCATTAATGTTATAGTTATTGATAACGATGCGTTTGATTACTTTAATAACAACTAAAACAAACCAAGTCATTGAAAAGATGAAGAACAGGGTGCTTGCTTTTAGAAAAAGATATTCTTCATTTCCAAGTCCTAATACGGATCTTAAGGACTTCATTCGCATGACTATTGAAATGAAAATTAGAAAAATGGGTAATGCTAAATTTTTCATTACTCCTGTTGGTAACATGTATTTAGGGTCTTTTCCCAATTTTCGTAGAACAACGAGGACCATCCAATATAGGCCTAGAAATAGGAGAAAAGCTATAAAAAGGGCTAGCACCGATTTATTTGAAAAATGACTGAAAAAATTATCCATAAACTTTTAGTTAAGCTTTCATGATACTCAAAAGAATCATAATCTATATAACTATTGATACTTCTTATATCATAATCAACAAAAGTAAGGTGTCTACCTCTGGTTAGAATAGGATTCAAAGCTTATTTTTGCATTAAAAGCATACGCAATGAAGGGAATATTATTGGTTAATCTGGGTTCTCCAGACAGTCCTACGGCAAAAGATGTAAAACCATACTTAGATGAATTTCTAATGGATGAAAGGGTGATAGATGCACCTAAGTGGTTACGAACTATTTTGGTTAGAGGAATCATCTTGCAAACTCGACCTAAAAAATCAGCCAAAGCTTACGCTAAAATTTGGTGGGAAGAAGGTTCCCCGTTAATTATACTTTCCCAAAAATTCACAGACAAGCTTAAAAAACACACGAATATGCCTGTAGCGCTAGGAATGCGTTATGGAAGTGGTTCTATAAAAGAAGCACTAAAAGAATTGGAAGACCAAGGTGTAGATGATGTGTTGCTTGTGCCTTTGTACCCACACTACGCTATGTCTTCATATGAGACTGTTGTGGTTAAGACCTTAGAAGAACAGCAGAAAGCATTTCCTAAAATGAAGGTGACTACATTGCCTGCTTTTTACAAACATCCAGATTACATACAAGCACTTTCTGAAAGTATAAAAGACGGACTTAAAGATTTTGATTACGATCACATCCTTTTTTCTTATCACGGAATTCCAGAACGCCATATCAGGAAAAGTGATCCTACCAGATTTCATTGTAAAATAGATGGTAGCTGTTGTAAAATAAATTCTGTGGCACATAATACATGTTACAGACATCAAGTCTACGACACTACTGAGATGGTAAAAGCGTATTTAGGTTTGCAAGAAGAACAAGTGAGTACTTCGTTCCAATCTAGATTAGCAGGTGACCCTTGGTTAAAGCCTTATACTGATTATGAGTTTGAGCGTTTAGCAAAAGAAGGTGTAAAGAATTTAGCTGTTATTACCCCCGCTTTCGTTAGTGACTGTTTAGAAACTTTGGAAGAAATTGCCATGGAAGGTAAAGAAGAATTTGAAGAGGCGGGTGGAGAACATTATAAGCACATTCCTTGTTTAAATGATAATGAAGCATGGGTTAAAGTTATGGCTAAGTGGGCTAATGATTGGGAGCTAACGGGTGAGTTAGATACCAAAACATGTGATTAATTTCTACCATATCTCAATTTAGATTACAACAGTTTTATTATTTAATGGTCGGATTATGGTTCGCAATTTCATTTGTTGGAGCCCAAACTCTTCGGTGGTTTAAGCGAAAATTAGAATAGTAGAAGATAATGGCAAATGTTTCATCAGAACAATTAGGAAGTGAGCCAATTGGTAAGCTTTTAGTAAAGCAGGCCGTTCCAGCGAGTATTGGAATTTTGGTCATGTCTCTTAATATTCTTGTTGATTCTATTTTTGTTGGCAATTGGATAGGTTCCATCGCCATTGCTGCTATAAATGTAGTGTTGCCTGTTTCGTTTTTTATTGGGGCATTAGGTATGGCAATTGGTATTGGCGGGTCCAGTATTGTTTCCAGAGCGTTAGGAGCTAATGACCATAAAAAAGCCATTGCAACTTTTGGCAATCAAGTAACTTTAACGGTACTGGTTACGGTAGTTATGGCTGCTATTGGGCTCTACTTTGTAGATGATTTAATTCCTGCCTTTGGAGGTAAAGGAGCTATTTTTGAGCCTGCAAAAATATATTATACTATTGTTCTTTATGGTATTCCTTTTTTAGGTCTATGTATGATGGGTAATGCTGTAGTTAGGGCCGAAGGAAAACCCAAGTTTGCTATGATTGCCATGATCATACCTTCTATAGGTAATTTAGTTATGGATTATGTGTTTATATACATCTTTGACTGGGGTATGGAAGGCGCTGCATGGGCAACGACGATAGGGTATGTTTTATGTTTTTCGTACGTGCTTTATTTTTTTCTTTCCAAACATTCTGAGTTAAAGCCAAATCTAAAAAGTTTTGTATTGCAGTTATCCATTGTAACCGAAATAGGGTCTTTAGGGGTGGTTACTCTTGCAAGGCAGGCAACGACTAGTATTGTGTATTTACTTATGAATAATATTCTCTTTGATCTTGGAGGGGAGGCTATGGTCGCTGTTTATGCGATTATTGGACGCATGTTAATGTTTGCCCTGTTTCCAGTTTTTGGTGTGACCCAAGGTTTCTTGCCTATTGCTGGGTTTAACTACGGTGCAAAGAAATATGAACGTGTTCGTAACGTAATACATATCGCTATTTTATATGCTAGTATTCTGGCTACGATAGTTTTTCTAGGGTTATTTATTTTTCCAACCGAAATAGCAAGTCTTTTCCTAAGTAATAAGGAAGGGATGACTCAAATAGAAATTAATACAAACATGTTTGTGTTGGAGAATACTCCTGCTGCTATGCGTTGGGTATTTGCTGCTACTCCAATAATTGCGTTGCAACTAATTGGTGCCGCATATTTTCAGGCAATTGGAAAGGCCATGCCTGCTCTATTTTTGACATTAACGCGACAAGGTTTTTTCTTTATTCCTTTAATATTAATTCTACCTAACTACTTAGGAGAACTTGGAGTGTGGATTTCATTTCCTATCGCAGATGTGTTAGCGACATTAGTAACTGGCTATTTTCTAAGGAAGGAGATTAGAAATACATTAACCGTGTAACTTTTCGTTTAGACTAGGGAGAAACTATAAAAAGTGACTTTTTGAATAAAGGGGTGTCATATAAGATATAAACCCCTGACTAAAAATGGAAATATTAATTGTTTTTTTACTTCTTGTATCAATAGTTTTGTTGGTATTTAGCATGAATGAATACGTAAAAACGAAGAGAAAGTATAATAAATTCATGAAGGAGAAAGAGAATAGCGAAACCAGCTAGAATCTTGCTTTATCAATCCCTTGTTTTTCATTACTTTTAAGGTAGACTAACTACAACACTTAAAAAAATGAAAAAATCCTACTTCTGGGCAAGTATCTTCATGCTTGCTTTATTTGTATTTCCTAATGTATCACAAGCACAAAGAAAAAAGAAATCTACTCAGGTTTCAGTAACGTACCCAGAAAATTTATATTCTAGTTTAGATTATCGTCTTGTAGGGCCCTTTAGAGGAGGCCGATCTGCTGCAGTAACAGGAGTCCCAGGTGAGCCAAATTTATTTTATTTTGGTGCTGCCGGTGGTGGTGTTTGGAAAACATTGGACGGTGGTCGTTCATGGAAAAATATTTCTGATGGTTATTTTGGAGGTAGTATTGGGGCTATTGAGGTAGCTCAAAGCGATCCGAATGTCATTTATGTTGGGGGTGGGGAAAAAACCTTAAGAGGAAATGTGTCATCTGGTTATGGTATTTGGAAGACTGAAGATGGTGGCAAAACTTGGAGTTCTGCGGGTTTAAAAAACAGTAGGCATGTTCCAAGATTACGAGTGCATCCAACAGATTATAATACTGTTTATGCAGCAGTATTGGGGAATATCTATAAGCCTAGTAATGACCGTGGAATCTATAAAAGTACGGATGGAGGTAAAAACTGGAAAAAGGTGCTTTTTGTTAATAATCAGGCAGGAGCAGTAGATTTAACTTTTGACCCAAATAACCCACGTATTTTGTATGCATCTACATGGCGTGCGCAACGAACACCATATAGTCTTAGTAGTGGTGGAGATGGTTCGGCACTATGGAAGAGTACGGATAGTGGTGAAACATGGAAAGAGATTTCCAAAAATGAAGGTTTTCCAACAGATACACTAGGTATTATTGGTGTTTCTGTATCACCAGTTAATTCTGAAAGAGTTTGGGCTATCGTAGAGAATAAAGAAAAAGGTGGACTATATCGTTCTGACGACGGAGGGCAAAAATGGATTAGAGTGAATAGCGATAGAAGCTTACGACAAAGAGCTTGGTATTATACTCGAGTGTATGCGGATAGCAAGGATGAGAATGTGGTTTATGTGCTTAACGTTAACTATCACAAATCTACAGATGGTGGTAAAAGCTTTAAATCCTTTAATGCACCTCATGGTGATCACCATGATCTTTGGATTTCACCAGAGAATGCACAACGTATGATTATAGGGGATGATGGTGGTGCTCAAATATCGTACGATGGCGGTGAAACTTGGAGTACTTACAATAATCAGCCTACAGCACAATTTTATAGAGTTACTACGGATAATGCTTTTCCATATAGAATTTATGTGGCGCAGCAAGATAATTCTACGTTACGTATTAACCATAGAAGTGATGGGAATAGCATTGGAGCCGGTGATTGGGAGCGAACTGCTGGAGGTGAATCTGCTCATATTGCGGTAGATCCTCTTAACAACAATATTGTATATGGAGGTAGTTATGATGGTTTTCTTACGCGTGTAAATCATGATAAAGGAACTGTAAGAGGAATAAATGTTTGGCCAGATAATCCAATGGGAGCAGGTGCCGAGGCTATGAAATATAGATTTCAATGGAACTTTCCTATTATTTTTAGCAAGCACGATCCAAAGAAATTATATACATTTTCTAATCATGTTCACATGTCAACTAATGAAGGACAAAGTTGGGAGTTGTTGAGCGGTGACCTCACTAGAAATGATCCAACTAAATTGGGTACGAGTGGTGGGCCCATAACTCAGGATAATACGAGTGTAGAATACTACTGTACTATTTTTGCAGCTAATGAAAGTCCGTTAAAAGAAGGCTTGTTATGGGTAGGTAGTGATGACGGTTTAATACATGTTTCTAAAGATGGCGGAGCTAATTGGGATAATGTTACTCCTAGCAATATGCCAGAATGGAATATGATAAATAGTATAGAGCCTTCTGCTTTTGATGCTGGTACATGCTATGTTGCTGCAACACGATATAAATTGGGCGATTTTCAACCTTATTTATACAAAACAACCGACTATGGTAAAACATGGACTAAAATTACTAATGGTATTCCTAATGAGCATTTTACTAGAGTAGTTAGAGAAGATCCAAAGAAAAAAGGACTTTTGTATGCAGGTACGGAAACAGGTATGTATATTTCGTTTGATGATGGTGCTAACTGGGGTCCATTTCAAATGAATCTACCTATTGTGCCTATTACAGATTTAGCTATTAAGGACAATAATTTGATTGTTGCAACACAAGGAAGAAGCGTCTGGATGATTGATGATTTAACAGTTTTACATCAGTTGGATGTAGCTAAAAAATCTACGGATAAGATTCTTTATAAGCCTAAAGACGCTTACAGAACAAAAGGTGGGGCTAGAAAGACGCCGTCATTAACAGAGGGACAAAATCACCCTAATGGCGTTGTAACTCATTTCTTTCTAAAAGATTTTTCTAAAAAAGATAGCGTTCAGTTAACATTTACGTCTGTAGCAGGGGATACTTTAGCTACTTACAGTACTACCGCTAAGGATAAAAAGAAAAAACTCACTGTTGAAAAAGGTGGTAATACGTTTGTTTGGGATACGCGCGGTAAAGGTGCAGAAAAACTAGACGGGATGATTTTATGGTGGGCTAGTTTAAGTGGAGCTAAAGCGGTTCCTGGGAACTATAAAGTACATTTAAATGTAAACGGAAACAGTACTTCTGAAGCTTTTAAAATAGTTCCAGACCCAAGAGCGGAAGCAAGTGTGGCCGATATGCAAAAGCAATTTGAATTTATTAGTGATATTAATGCAACCATTAACAATGCGCACGAATCTATTAAGAAAATAAGAAATGTAACTGGTCAATTAGATGCGTTTACAGCGCAATACAAAGGTGATGATGCTACTAAAGATTTGGTAGAGAAGGCTACTGATATGAAAGAACGTTTGGGAGAAGTAGAAAAAGCTTTGTATCAAACAAAGAATAGAAGTGGTCAAGACCCTCTAAACTTTCCTATAAAATTAACCAATAAGCTAGGTCATCTAAATAGTTTAGTAGCTATTGATGACTTTCCTCCAACAGCGCAGGATATAGCAGTTAAGAATGAGCTTACGGGTAAAATAAACGAGCAATTAAAAGTGTTTGATGCCGTCATGTCTAAAGAGCTTAAACAGTTTAACTCTGATTTTAATGCAAGACAACTGAACTATCTGTTTGTAGAATAAT
>CALHVP010000005.1 GCA_938038975.1 uncultured Maribacter sp.
TACAGCCATTCTAACATTCATGGCATCTGAGGACCCAGAAAAAAGTTCTAGAGAAAAATCAGTTTTAGGTATTAGCAGAAGAACAGGACAACAAGCTACTTGGCCAACGCCTAGAAGCCCTAATCGTAAAGGTGGACTAGATAAGTAAAACAATATCTCATATTGAGTTTGGTTAAAATTGTTCATTTTCAAAAAAGCTTTTAATCAAACTCTATATAGTAAACAATTGCATGTTCCCTAAACAGGATCTACAGGATATTTGTCAGTAACAGGAGTGAAATCATAGTAAACAAAAAACCAATCAACCAATGAAGGCCATAAAACTATTCCTAGTAGTATTGTTAATTCTACCAATAACACTACAATCTCAAAAAAGAAAAAAGAAATCAGTTGAACCCCTTATTACAGTTCAAGACTCACTATTTCACGGATTAAAATGGAGAAATATTGGTCCGTTTAGAGGTGGCCGGAGCGTTGCTTCTTCTGGAGTTGTAGGTGAACCTATGACGTATTATAATGGTACTGTAGGCGGTGGTGTTTGGAAAACAACAGATGACGGTATCACTTGGAAAAATGTTTCAGATGGATTCTTCAAAACTGCAACAGTTGGTTCCATTGCCGTATCCGAGACCAATCCTAATATTGTTGTTGCAGGAATGGGAGAGCATGCTGCTCGTGGTGTTATGACTTCGATGGGAGATGGGGTATACAAATCTACCGACGCAGGAAAAACTTGGAAACATATAGGTCTAGAGGAAACCAGACACATATCTGATGTAATTATTCATCCTACCAACCCAAATATTCTTTTCGTTGCGGCACAAGGAGCACAATATGGACCTAATGCGCAACGTGGGATTTACCGCTCTACTAACGGTGGGGAAACTTGGGAAAATGTACTTTTTGTAGATAGTAATACAGGAGCGTCTGACTTGACTATGGATATGAAAAATCCATTAATTCTATACGCTGCACTATGGCAACACCGCAGGTATCCATGGATTATGGAATCTGGAGGAGAAACTTCTGGCATGTATAAATCCACAGATGGGGGAACTACTTGGAATAAATTAAAGGAAGGCTTACCTGCAGCATTTGGAAAGGCAGGTGTATCTGTCTCAAGAGCAAATCCAGAACGTGTTTTTGCTGTTATAGAAGCAGAAGGTGAAAAAGGCGGCGTATACCGTTCAGATAATGCAGGTGAAAAATGGAGGCAAGTAAACAAAGACCGTATCAACATCGCTAGGTCCTGGTACTACATGGAAATTTTTGCCGATACCCAAAATGAAGACATTGTATATGTGTTAAATGCTCCAGTAACCAAATCAATTGACGGAGGAAAAACATTTACCCCTCTAGCTACACCACATGGAGACAACCATCATTTATGGATTCATCCAAACGACAATCAGAAAATGATAAATTCCAATGACGGTGGATCTAATGTTTCTAATAATGGAGGAAGAAGTTGGAGTACTCAGGAAAATCAGAATACAGCTCAATTTTACAGGGTAATAACCGATAATTTAATGCCTTATAATGTCTATGGCGGACAACAAGATAATTCTACCGTTGCTATTGTTTCTAGAACTAATGGACAAGGAATAGGGTGGAAAGACTGGAACGCTTCTGCGGGAGGCGAAAGTGCCTTTTTAGCTTTTGACCCAGATAATCCATCGCTAATTTATGGCGGAACCTACCAAGGAAATATTGATAAATGGGATGCAGCTACTAGTGAATCAAAACCCATTAAGCAATATCCAGAATTAGGATTAAGTATTGCACCAAAAGATGCCAAGTATCGTTATAATTGGAACGCTCCTATTATTACATCACCACATGATAGAAATACCATTTATCACGCAGGTAATGTGGTTTTCAAATCTACCAATGAAGGCCAAAGTTGGACTCCAATTAGTCCAGATCTAACACGTAATGAGAAAGAAAAGCATGGTCCCGGTGGTGGTCCGTTTACGAATGAAGCTGCAGGTGGTGAAAATTACAATACCATTACCTATTTAACAGAATCCAAACTTGAAGAAGGCGTGTTATGGGCAGGTAGTGATGACGGCCTACTTCATATAACCCGAGATGGCGGAAACAATTGGACTAATATTACACCCTCAGTTATTAAAGATGGTATCATCAATTCAATTGAATTATCAGCACATAATCCTGCAACCGCCTATGTTGTGGTGATGCGCTATAAATCTATGGATTTGGGCTCCTATATTTTCAAAACAGCTGACTATGGCCAGACTTGGACCAAAATAACCAATGGTATTACAGGTAATCATACATTTACAAGAGTAGTTCGTGAAGATCAAAAACAAAAAGGACTACTTTATGCGGGTACGGAAACAGGTCTCTTTATCTCTCATAATGATGGTGCAAATTGGCAGCCTTTTCAACTCAATCTTCCTATTGTTCCCATTAACGATATCACGATTCAGGACAATGATTTGGTCCTAGCTACTTCCGGTCGTGCCTTTTGGATTTTAGATGACGTGGCTGCTATTCAAAACAGTGCTAAATCAATAGAATCACTACAGATTTTCCAACCTAAAGACACCTACCTATACTTTGGAGGACATACAGAAAAACCCGTTCAAGGTTTAGGTCAAAACCCAAAGAGTGGTGTTACGTTTGATTACTATATACCTCATAAATTAGACTCAATGGCTTTAACTTTTGAAGTTCTAAAGGATAACAAAGTAATTAGAACCATCACGAACCAAAAGCCAAAGAAATTTTCTTCATGGCCTGGCGGACCATCGAAACCACAAATTCTTCCTTCAAAAAAAGGATATAATCGTTTTACTTGGGATTTTGCTAAGGAAGGCTTACCCAGTATAGATAAAGTTTTTGTTTTTGGCGGACATGGAGGAACTCCTGTAGGTCCTGGCGCCTATACTTTAAGACTATATACAGCTATTGAACGAACTGAAACCACTGTAAACGTTCTTCCAAACCCTAAGGTAAAAGGAAGTACTGCTGATTATAATGAACAACAATTAATACTAACTACTATTGAAGAAGCTGTTCGGGATATCCATACATCGGTAAACGCAATGCGTTCCGCTAAATCCCAACTCACCCAATTTAGTAAACTACTAGAAGACCATGAAGATGCTTCTGAACTTTTTGAAAAAGGAGATGCTATTATGAAACGTATTGTTACATGGGAAGAACAGCTCATTCAGCCAAATCAAAAAACCTTCCAAGATGTCATTAACTTCCCAAACCAGCTAAATGCGCAGCTATTGCATTTACGCGGATATGTTGCATCTGTAGAGCCAAAGATTACGGCGGGTGCGAAAGAACGTCTAAATGACCTCTTGCTACAATGGAACACATACAAACAAGAACAGGAAGTAATTGTGAATAAGGAAATGAATGACTTTAATACACTTTACAAACAATTAGAGGTGCCTGCCATTATCTTGCCTAAAGAATAGATAAATTAATGACAGATTTTATAGCAGACAAAACATTTAAGGGAGTAGATTTTACAAAAAAAAGACTCCCTAGGGCAGAGTATGAAAATTGTGTTTTTGAAACCTGTGATTTCTCAGATGGTTATTTAGATGGTCAAAATCTTATGGAGTGCATCTTTACAGATTGCAATTTAAGTAATACCAACATAGCGAATACGACATTTAAAGAAGTACAGTTTCAACACTGCAAAATGATGGGGCTTCGTTTTGAAACCTGCAACCCCTTTCTTATGGATTTTACGTTTACCGATTGTCGTCTAAACATGTGTTCTTTTACGGGTATGGAACTCAAAAATCAGAAATTTAAAGACTGTAAACTCATAGCTGTAGATTTCTCGAATAGCACTTTAATTCAAATACTATTTGATCAGTGTGATATGGAGCAGGCCATATTTTCAAATACAGATTTAAGCAAAGCAAATTTTAATACAGCTTATAATATTACATTAAATCCGGAACAGAACAAATTGACATCCGCATCATTTGATCTTAAAAGCTTACCAGGTTTACTCACCAATCATAAAATAAAAGTGGTTGGCTCGTAGAAATCATTTACAAACGTATAATTTGTATCTTATGGCATACAAAGAGCTAAAAATGAAGTGTTTTTGTGTTTTTTTCTTATTTACAGTGGTCACATTAACGGCTCAGAATACAATGAGTTTAGAAGAAGGTGAACCATCACCGCCTGCTACAATTTCTCAAATAGAATGGATGACCGGTCATTGGAAAGGTGAGGCTTTTGGTGGAGTTACAGAAGAAATCTGGAGTCCACCTGCAGCTGGTGCAATGATGTTCGTTTTTAGATTAATCATAGATGAAGAGATAAACTTCTACGAAATTGGACACGTTAGGGAAATAGAAAAATCTTTAGTCTTTGAACTGAAGCATTTTGGTGCCGACCTTAAAGGGTGGGAAGAAAAAGAAGAGGTACAGCGTTTTAAATTCATAAAAGCTACTGAAAACAGAATATACTTTGAGGGGTTTACTTTTGAACGTATGAACGGCCAAGAAATAAATATTTATGGCCTCATTGGAAATGAAGACGGTTCAGAAGAAGAAGTAAGGTTTAATTACAAAAGGCAATAAGTGGAAAAGCGAAAATGTTTAGAGTGCAACACGGTAATCATGGGCCGCGTAGATAAAAAGTTCTGCAATGATTACTGCCGTAATGCCTATAACAATCGGGTTAATAAAGACAGTAAAAACCTCATTCGTAATATAAACAACAGATTGCGAAAAAATTATAGGGTATTGGATAGCTTTAAGTTAACAGACGGTAAGACAAAAACTACCAGAACTCGTTTGATTGACAAGGGTCTCGATTTTGATTTCATCACCAAC
>CALHVP010000006.1 GCA_938038975.1 uncultured Maribacter sp.
ATGGACAACTTATTGGAGTTTTCTTCATAACCCCTAATAAGTGCTTTCTCTTCTTCTGTTGAAAAACAATAAATCCCATCCCCTACTATGGCAGCTCTTTTTAAATCAACGAAAGGGATTCCTTCTTTGAATGTCTCTAGCTGGTTGCTAACTTTTTCTTGACTAATCCCATTAACGGCTAACTGCTCTTTATCCTTATCGCTGAATTTTATCATTTTTTAAGTAACTTTTCTATGTGTTCTATAGCTGTTTCTAGTCTTTCTTTCTTATCACCCCTTAAAGTAATAAAATTACGATTGTATTTCTCTAATGTTTTTTGAAAATATGAAAACATTTCTTCCCTTTCACTGGGTTTATCCCGCAAGTCATCTGCTTCCCAAGGAATATCAATATAAGTAAGTAAGTAAAGATCATATGTATTTTCTACAGCGTACTTTTCCAAAACGGGGTCGCAATTCCCAATATAATAAGCTTCAGAATACACTTTAGTTTCAAGTAAATCCGTATCACAAACCAAAATCTTCGTTGCTTTTTTAGTTAGTTCATTCTCTAACTTCATTTGACCAGCTGCTATTGGTAGTAGGTCTTTAGGTTCACAGGTCTTGCGTTCATTATTCCATTTTCGCTGTAAGTACTCCCTAGCATATTCAGGTACCCAGACTGTATTATAGTATCTCGCTAATTGCTCAGAGAGGGTAGTTTTTCCTGTTGATTCTGGTCCAAAAAGAACTACTTTTATGATGTCTGAAGACTGTTGTCTATACTTTTCTTCCATGCTAAATATGCCTGTATGGCTAGTATTGTAAATATAAGGTATTGCAAAGAAAGCATACCCCATCCTCGGTAAGCGTAAAGGGGTACTGTAATAATGTCTGCAAAAATCCAAAGCGTCCAATTCTCCAATTTTTTCAATGCCATATACCACATAGCAGTAAAAAATATACCTGAAGTAAAAATATCTATATAGTTACTTGTGGTCACCTCAATATCAAATACTACATAAATAGCGTAGGTAACTAACATCGTTAACACAAACAATCCAAAACCAATACCCTTTTCCCTATTGTTAGTTCTAGAAATTTGAATCAGTTTTTTAGTATTCTTAGACCTTGACCAATTCCACCAGCCATAAATACTCATAAGAGAAAAATAAAAATTCATGGCCATATCTCCCATAAGACCATCTCTAAACAATAAATAAACTGTAAGAACTGTAGCTATTAAACCTGCGGGATATACCCAGATATTCTCCTTTTTAGCGAACCAAACACTTAGTATCCCAAAGAAAAAAACAATAGCCTCTAGAACTATTATATAGGTCTCTTTATCCCTATATGGATCTAAGAAAAAATCAAAAATGTGGCTCATATTCGCTCCTATCAGATTTTACCAATTTCATATACAAAAGGCCTTTATCCATTAAATCAAATGCTACTTTTATTTCTGAACTTAACACATTCATTACTACATCATATTCCCCAAAAACTTGGGTGCTCAATGGGTTTTCAAGAATGGTAAGCCCAGAACTTCTCAGCTTTTTTATAAAGTTTATTATATGCTCCTCAAAATCATCTTGTAAAGGTGAAAAAGTGAGTTCTACTGATATATTCATTTCTGTTATAATTGATTTTTTAAATTTAGGTAACGCATACAATTAGTTATTTTTTAAGCAAGGCATAAACACAGGTAAACCCCTCAAATTCCAAAAAACTAATATCATAGTTTGATATAGCTCCTTGATATACTATTTCTGCTATTGTCTTTTTCTCGGAGAAAGAAAAATCAAAAACATTAATATGATGTAAAAAACTGAGTCCCTTTTGACCATAAATCTTATAAAGCGATTCCTTTGCTCCCCAAACAATAGTCAATTTTCGTATAATCGCTTCCGTGTTAGCTAAGGTTCTATATTCTTCAAATGGTGTGAACTTATGGGCAATTCGTAGAATCTTATCTCTCTGCATTTCAATATCAATCCCAACCTCCTCTTTTTTGCTGATAATAATTGCTGTAAAATTATGTGAATGGGTTATGGAGATAAGGTGACCGTCTTTTAAATGTGGCTTACCAGACTCATTATAAATCAAATCTGAATCTACATAGTTAAACAAAGCTAGTAGGTGTCGCACACTCAAAAAAGCCCTACGATGCATTTCAGATTTCATCCCATCATATCTAAGTTGACAGTGCTGACTTAAAGTAATACCGTTGGATAATTCATCCTCTGACTCTTCTACTTTCCAAATAGCAATGGAAGTATCTTTATTTACTGTTATTGTTTTGTGAAGCGGCATGGGTTTCTTAGTGTATTTTGTACCTTTGCAGCGCATTAAATATAGCTATACGCTTACGAACGAAAGTAAAAAGAAAAAAAGATATGAGCACCAAAACTATTCCATTTGTACCTTATAAAGTAAAGGATATTAGCCTAGCTGGATGGGGAAGAAAAGAAATTGAATTGGCAGAAGCTGAAATGCCAGGACTAATGGCATTACGTGAAGAGTACAAAAATGAGCAGCCTTTAAAAGGTGCTCGTATTGCAGGATGCCTGCACATGACCATACAAACAGCGGTTTTAATAGAAACACTTGTAGCTTTAGGTGCAGACGTTACCTGGAGCTCTTGTAATATTTTTTCAACTCAAGATCAAGCAGCAGCTGCTATCGCAGAGACAGGTGTTCCTGTATATGCTTGGAAAGGAATGAACGAGGAGGAATTTGATTGGTGTATAGAACAGACCCTATTCTTTGGCGAAAACCGTGAGCCTTTAAATATGATTTTAGATGATGGAGGAGATTTAACCAATATGGTTTTAGACCGTTATCCAGAGTTAGCTGCTGGTATTAACGGACTATCAGAAGAAACCACTACTGGTGTACACAGACTATATGAGCGTGTAAAAAATGGCACGTTACCTATGCCAGCTATTAACGTTAATGATTCTGTGACAAAATCTAAATTCGATAACAAATACGGGTGTCGTGAAAGTGCCGTAGATGCTATTCGAAGAGCTACAGATACAATGCTAGCGGGCAAAAAGGTTGTAGTTGCCGGTTATGGTGATGTAGGAAAAGGAACAGCAGCATCTTTTAAGGGAGCTGGTTCTATAGTAACTGTTACTGAAATAGATCCTATATGTGCATTACAAGCATGTATGGATGGGTTTGAAGTTAAAAAACTAGAGAATGTTATTGGTAAAGCCGATATCGTTATTACTACTACTGGAAACAAAGATATTATTAGAGCGGAACACTTTGAAGCTTTAAAAGACAAAGCTATCGTTTGTAATATTGGACATTTTGATAACGAAATTGACATGGGATGGTTAAATAAAAACCATGGTGCAACTAAGGATGAAATTAAGCCGCAAGTAGATAAATATACAATTAACGGTAAGGATATCATTATTTTAGCTGAGGGTAGATTAGTAAACTTAGGATGTGCTACTGGTCACCCTAGTTTTGTAATGAGTAACTCCTTTACCAACCAAACACTAGCCCAAATAGAGCTTTGGAAACATAAGGATAATTATGAAAATGATGTCTATATGCTGCCAAAACATCTAGATGAAAAAGTAGCCAAATTACACTTATCACGTTTGGGTGCTGAGCTAACTGAGCTTAAGCAAGATCAAGCAGAATATATAGGTGTAACAATAGATGGTCCTTTTAAACCTGAATACTACAGATACTAAAAAGACATAGAATTTATTTTAGACGTCTTTGCATGGTACAAGCAAACTGTAAGCATTTGATTACAGTCAAACATTAATGTTAGCTTTACCTGTAAAGACGTTTAATTTTTACAACCTATTTTTTAATTCGTATTAAATGATTATTCTCCTTACAGGTGCAACAGGAACTTTGGGATCTAGGATTCTTTTCTCACTCCTAGAGGAAAAGTTTCATGAGATACAACATATTTATCTACCCGTTAGAGAACGAAAGTCAAAAACTCCGGAAAGTAGAATTACAAAAATGTTAGAGAGCGAATTTGCTCCTGATTTTATAAAAAAGTATAACACACAAATCATAGCTAAGATTAGCGTGATACCAGCTACCTCGCTTTTAGAGCCAGACACTTTTTTAAATAAAAAAAGAATTACTCATTTTATACACTCCGCAGGGTTAGTAAATTTATCCACAGACCCAGAAGCTAAAAATGAGATTTTTCAAGAGAACTTAGAATTTACAAAATGTATTTTTAACTCTTATAGAGAACGAATTGATAAATTCATTTACATCAGCACAGCTTTTTCTGTAGGGAATGTTTCTGGATTAATCACAAATGATTACTTGACATCAGAACCAAAGGCACATAGAAACCATTACGAGGCCTCTAAATATGCGACAGAAAAATTTGTAGTTCAGGCGGGTGAAGAAAGTGGCATCCCTGTTCAAATCTTGAGACCTAGCGTTCTTGGTGGCAATATAATGGACGACCCAAGTTTTTTTATATCTAAATACATGGTGTTTTATTTATTCGCCAAATTCTTTCATAGAAACACATCAGAAGACAGTATTCGTATTACAGCACATGAGGACAGTGGTTTAAATATTATCCCAACAGATTACGCCGCAAAAGTAATTGTAGCTGTATTTGATACCGCCATAGAGCAATTAAATATTGTGCATTCCAAAACAACCCACATCACCAAGGGAATATCCAAAATACTAGATACCGTGGACTTTGACAATTTTAAACTGACCAAAAACGTGATCAGCGCCACTACTGGTTTTGAATCTACATTAGAAAAATTTTACTACAATACCATTGGAGTGCATCTTACTCCGTATCTAACATCCAAGCCCTGTGAATGGGATACAACGACATTACAACAGATTTTACCTATGCCGGTATATAATTTAGAGGAATATTTAGGAGATACCATTCAATTTGCTAAAGGTCAAGGATTCAAGAATCAAAAATGGTAATAAAGCGGTTAAAATCATTTTAATCGAACTTCTTTCAAAAATAAATTAAGATAATTCAATTTAATCTTTTAAGCTATGAGAATATTTGTGGATATGGACGAGGTTATGGCAGACACTTATGGTGCACATATAGAAATATATAATGCTGAGTATAATGGCACTCTAACCTCTGAAAAATGCCAAGGCAACGAAGTATGGAAAATGGTCCCAGAAGCACATCAAAAAAGCGTACGTAAACATGCCACAAGAAGAGGCTTCTTTAGAGACCTAAAACCGATTGAACATAGTATTGCCATATTGGAGCAAATAGCAACCAAACATGAAGTATATATTGCCTCTGCAGCCATGCAGTTTCCCAATTCTCTTGAAGAAAAGAGCAATTGGCTAGATGAGCATTTTTCATTTATACCTTGGAAAAATAGAATTTTATGTGGCCACAAACATATTTTGAAAGGTGATGTTTTAATAGATGACCGTAGCTATAACCTAACAAATTTTGATGGAAGAGGCATTCTTTTTACTTCTCCTCATAATATAAATACAGAGGGGTTTGAAAGGGCAGATACTTGGATAGAGCTTGGAGAGTTATTTAAATAATAGTTCCTAAACTAAAAACAGCCTTTGCTAAGAAACAAAGGCTGTCTATATATATTTAAAAAGCAATTTAATTTTCCGCCAACATACTGTCTAAATAATAACAATCTGCGTGCTCACTTAACAAAGCTAGACCTTGCTCCCTTGAATCTAAGGGATTTATCTTAACCTCTTTTCCATTAGGCATATATACAATGTAGAAACCTTCTTCAAAAGATGATAGCTTAATAATTTCGCCATTTGGTCGTATTGCGTTCCACGATTTCTCACTTGGCTTATAAACCAAATCTATTTTATTACCTTGCTTTGGCCCTTCTACAACAGTAACTTGAATTCTATTTTTGGTAGCAATCATTTTAAAGGTGTTGCCATCTTTTTCTACTAATTGTAATTCTTGATCACCTTCTTCCATAGCTATAGGATTTGTACCATCCCAAAACTCGATTACATTAAAGATAATTGCATCCCCAAGAAAGAACAATCCATAAACAGGAATGATGTTTAAACCCCAAAAAACAAGATTGTTCACGAACTTACTGTCAGACACCCCTTGGTTCCATTCTTTTAAGTTATTAAAAGCGCTAAATGAGCCTAAACAGCTAGAAAAAAGTAACATACTAGATAAAGCTACACAGGTGATAAATTTTCTCATAATATTTTTTGTTTTAGTTAGATTCAAATATAATTAAACATCTGGTATAACTTTAATCCAAACAAAAAGGATATTAACTCTAACCCAAGTGGCCTACGGTAACAGCTACAGCAAAAAAAAGCCCCCACTTTACAGTGAGGGCTTTACATCTTTACAAGAAAAAGTTCTTAAGCCTCAAATGGCTCTATAGAAACAAAGGATTTACCCCCTGCTTTCTTTGCAAACTTTACCATGCCGTCTACACGTGCATGTAATGTATGATCTTTTCCAGCGTAAACATTCTCACCTGGATTATGTCTTGTTCCTCGCTGTCTAACAAGAATATTGCCAGCGATTGCAGCTTGGCCACCAAAAATCTTTACGCCTAAACGTTTTGATTCTGATTCCCTACCGTTTTTAGAACTACCTACACCTTTTTTATGTGCCATTTTTTAAGGTTTTTATTCCCATTAAAATAATGAGAAAAAAGTTATACTTAAAGTGGTTTGCAATTAAGCTTTACCACCATCTAATTCGTCTTGCCATTTCTTTAACTCATCCCACTTACCATCAGTAGCTAATTTAGCTTGTGCTGGCCAAGTATCTGTTACGTGATTACCACGAACATCTGCAATTATTTCAGCAATCTTAGCTGGCTTAGCCTTTGCTAATTCAGCAAATGTAGAAATACCTGCGGCGATTAAAGTTTCAGCGATTTTTGGTCCAATTCCTTCAACCTTTTTTAAATCGTCTGCTTTTGTAGCAACTGCCTTTTTGGGTGCAGCTTCTTTTTTAGGAGCAACTGCCTTTGGAGCTGCCTCTTTTTTAGGAGCTGCCTTTTTTGGCTCAGCTGCCTTTGTTTTCTTAGCACCTTTCGCAACGATACTCTCGATTACGATTTCAGTCAAAGACTGTCGGTGTCCATTTTTCTTTCTGTAACCTTTACGTCTTTTCTTGTGAAAGACAATTACCTTGTCACCTCTTAGGTGCTTAATGACTTTGGCCTCAACAGCGGCTCCGTCTATAGCTGGGGCGCCAACAGTAACGTTCTTACCATCATCCAAAAGAAGAACATTGTCAAAAGTTACCTTTTTTCCTTCTTCTGTTTGTAAACGGTGAACGTACACTTTTTGGTCTTTTGCAACTTTAAACTGCTGCCCTGCCATCTCTACAATTGCGTACATATCGTTAAAAATGTGTAATTAAAACCTGTTGGATTTTTTCCAAAGGCGGCTGCAAATATACTTCTTCTTGATTAATACACAATGGTTTTATAAAGATTTTACCGTTTATTAGCCTGTAAATTATTGGAACTTTTAAAAAGTTGCATAAAAGTAAGTGTAAGTACGACAGTAGTACTAAAACCCATTACCGCAACTACGAAAAAAACAATAGCCTCAAAACTCTCATATGTACTTGCCCATTGTGAGGACAGTACTTCTAAAAACCCTGGGTTAAGTTCTGTAGAATACAGTGCGAAAAATATTGTAAAAACAATAGTTGCCATTCCTCCAGTTGTTAAGCCTGTAATAAACCCACTACTGTAGTTAAACGATTTTCCTTCTTGTAATTTATAATATTTGATAGCCTCATAGATTCCAAAGCCAGTTATAACGCTATTAAACAGACTAAAAAAAACATTGGTATGTAAATCTAAAAGGGAGAGTATAAGAAAATATGCAATAAGACTACCACTGGTAGCAATCCCAAATCGAATAGGTAAAGTGAAGTTTTTCATGTTTGTTTTTTGGTTTTCCTTTTAAGATAAGGATAATGAATTAAAAACAACCTAAAGAACATGTTAAACCAATTATAAAAATTAAGGATTTTACGCACAAAAGTTAAAATTCTTGTAACTTTAAAGGCTAAAATTAGACGTATAGTACGTATGATTATTAAACACTAGAAAAATGAAAAACAAATTAATGATGGCCTCGGCCTTACTTTTTTCGTGCGCTATTGTAACCGCACAGGAAGTAAAGTATGAGGAGTATGACCTTGACAACGGTCTACATGTAATTCTTCACCAAGACAAGACAGCACCTTTGGTAACTACAGCGGTAATGTATCATGTAGGTGGTAAAGACAGAACAGAAGGTAGAACTGGAATGGCTCACTTTTTTGAGCATTTACTATTCGAGGGTACAAAAAATATTGAAAAGGGAAAGTGGTTCGAAATTGTTTCTTCCAATGGTGGAACAAACAATGCAAACACGTCGCAAGACAGAACTTATTATTATGAAGTATTTCCTTCCAACAACTTAAAGTTAGCGCTTTGGATGGAGTCGGAACGAATGTTACACCCAATTATTAATCAGGACGGGATTGACACTCAAAACGAAGTGGTAAAAGAAGAGAAGAGATTACGTTACGACAACTCTCCTTATGGAAAACTACTTTTTACAGTATCGGAAAATCTATTCAAAAAGCATCCATATAAAGACCCAAATATTGGGTACATGAAAGATTTGGATGAATCCTCTATGGAAGATTTTATTGCCTATAAAGACAAATATTACGTTCCTAACAACGCAGCATTGGTGGTTGCCGGTGATATAGATATTGCTCAAACCAAAGCATGGATATCTGACTATTTCAGTGCTATCCCAAAAGGCGCTGACATTGTGCGTAACTATCCACAAGAAGAGCCTATCACAACAGAGATGAAAGCTACGGCTTATGACCCAAACATTCAAATCCCTGCAACAATTATAGGGTATAGAACTCCAGGATTTAAAAATAGAGATGCTTACGTTTTAGATATGTTATCATCTTACTTAAGTGACGGACCTTCTTCTAAACTTTACAAAAAAATGGTCGATGACCAAAAAGAAGCGCTGCAAGTAGGAGCTTTTAATGTAGGACAAGAAGATTATGGTATGTACCTAGTTTTTGCACTACCTGTAGGAGAAACGACGTTAGAGACTTTAAACAATTCAATAGAAGAAGAAATTGCAAAGGCTAGAACTTCTGTAATGTCTGAAAACGATTATAAAAAACTTCAAAATAAATTTGAAAATAGGTTTGTAAATTCTAATTCAAGCGTTGAGGGAATCGCAGGTTCACTAGCAACTAATCATATGTTATATGGCGATACTTCTTTAATAAACAAGGAGATTGAAATATACCGTTCTATCACAAGAGAAGAAATAATGCAGGTGGCTAACAAATACCTAAACCCAAATCAAAGGGTAGTTATTGATTATTTACCAGAGGAAAAACCAGCAAATTAAATATTGTTATGAAAAAAATATATCTATTAGTTATAGCGGTCTTCTCCTTAGTGTCTGTTCAGGCACAAGTTGACCGTAGTAAAATGCCCGAGCCAGGACCAGCTCCTGAAGTAAACCTTAAAGAGCCACAAAGTTTTGAGCTTAAGAACGGCTTAAAAGTTATGGTAGTAGAGAATCATAAACTACCTAGAGTTTCTATCCAGCTAACCATAGATAATCCGCCTGTATTGGAAGGTGAAAAATCTGGGGTATCTAGCTTAACAGGAAGCCTTATGGGAAAGGGTTCGAAAAACATTAGCAAAGATGAATTTAATGAAGAAATAGATTTTCTTGGTGCTAGAATGAGTTTTAGTTCGCGAGGTGCCTATGCTAGTTCTTTATCTAAATATTTCCCTAGAATGATGGAACTTATGGCAGACGCTGCTATTAATCCAAATTTTACTCAGGAAGAGTTTGATAAAGAAAAGGACAAATTAGTAACGGGATTAAAAACACAGGAAAAAGATGTTTCTGCAATTGCTTCAAGAGTACAGAGAGCTTTAGCTTATGGTAAGAATCATCCTTACGGGGAATTTACCTCAGAAGAAACAGTTAACAATGTAAATCTAGCAGATGTTGAAGGTTTTTACAGAGATTATTTTGTGCCTGCTAATGCCTATTTAATCATCATTGGTGATGTAGATTTTAAAGCAGCAAAAAAGCTTGCACAAGAATATTTTACGCCTTGGACAAAAGCGGTTCCACCATCTTTTAGTTTTTCTAAGCCTTCTGATGTACAGTATACGCAAATCAACTTTGTAGATATGCCAAATGCCGTACAATCGGAAATAGCGGTACAGAATCTTGTAGATTTTAAAATGTCAGATTCCGATTACCTTCCTGCTCTTGTTGCTAACCAAATTCTTGGTGGTGGTGGAGAAGGTCGTTTATTCTTGAATCTTAGAGAAGATAAAGGCTATACATATGGCTCCTACTCTTCTATTGGAAATGACAAACATGATGTATCCAGATTTAGAGCTACTGCTAGTGTTAGAAATATGGTTACGGATAGTTCGGTTGTAGAATTGTTAAAAGAGATTGATCTTATAGCATCTACTCCAGTTACAGAAGCTGAATTAGCAAACACAAAAGCAAAATATGCTGGTAGATTTATTATGGCTTTAGAAAATCCGCAAACTATTGCAGGGTACGCTCTAAATATTGAAACAGAAGGTTTACCAAAGGATTTTTACAAAACGTACTTAGAGCGTTTAGATAAAATTACAATTGAAGATGTTCAGAATGCGGCAAAAAAATATTTTAGCTCTACCAATGCAAGAGTAGTTGTAGCTGGAAAAGGAAGTGAAGTTTTAGATAACTTGGAAAAAGTATCCATAAACGACAGTAAGATTCCTGTATTCTATTTTGATAAAACTGCAGAAAAAACAACAAAACCAGATTATAGTGCAGCTATTCCAGAAGGTCTTACTGCTGCTAGTGTTGTTGAAAACTACATTGCTGCTATTGGTGGAAAAGAAGCACTTGAAAAAGTTGAATCCTATTCTATGGTCGCAGCAGCAGAAATGCAAGGCATGAAATTGGAACTGGAGCTAAAAAAAACATCTAAGGACCAATTTATGCAGGATATTAAAATGATGGGCAATTCCATGAGTAAGCAGGTTTTAGACGGTGACAAGGGCTATATGATGGCTCAAGGACAACGAAAAGACCTAACGGCTGATGAGCTTTCAAAAATCAAAGAAGAATCTGCTCCGTTTCCAGAACTGAATTATCTTGCAGCGGGTGGTATAACTCTTGAAGGCACTGAAACCGTTGGTGACAAAAAAGCCTATGCTATTAAAGTAACCGATAACAAAACTGTGTATTATGATACAGAGACTGGCCTTAAATTACAGGAAGTAAATAGCATGGAAATGCAGGGGCAACAAGTTAGACAAACCATGGTGTTTGATGATTATAAAGCAGTATCTGGCATTTTATTCCCATTTAAACTTACTCAAAGTATGGGGCCACAGAACATAGAATTCATCTTCTCTGAAATTAAAGTTAATGAAGGGGTTTCCCCTGCTGATTTTGAGTAATTAATACTCTTGTTTTAAATACAAAAATCCCGCTCTAGAGCGGGATTTTTAGTTTTACCATATAAGTGCTTTATCCTATTTTTCGAACCTTCGCCTCTCCTATAATAATACCGTTGTCTACTTCTGGGTCACCTTCATAATTTATGGTTGTTTCTCCGTAACACGTAACCTGTAATCTATCTGATACTTTTACTCTAAAATTACTTTCACCATAAGCAGTAATTTTAGTCTCTACATTTGAAAGTCCTATTGTATTTACTTCACTCTCTCCATAAGCTCTAAAAATTTGGCGCTGTACATTACCTTCTCCAATTTCCAAATATGAAGAACCATAAATAGCCACAGTAAGATTTTCTAAAACCATTCCATTAAAATAGACCTTAGTCTCTCCATACAAGCTTATTTTTAAATCCTCTTGGTCTAAAGTACTCTTACATTTTACGATTTCCTCTCCTCTAATGGAGAGATTTTTTAGTGTTTTATAAGTAATGGTAGCAGTAGCCATAGTTCCATTATAAATAGCTCTCTTTCCTCTCCAATTATCTGAAGACACGCGTTCTGATTTAGTAACTGTTTTAGCCCCGTCTAAATATACCCTTAATGTACTTCCTTCGACCTTCACATTAATTTTATCCATTGCTACTTTGGAGTTTTCAATTGTAACTCC
>CALHVP010000007.1 GCA_938038975.1 uncultured Maribacter sp.
ATTACTGAAGAAACATCATTGTTGCTTTATAATCCGCAACGCGATTTACCAATACAATTAGATTTACAACCCAATTCATGGCTGATATCTTTAGTGATTTCAATTAAAAAATTTCATAGTTTATTTTCTCAAGATGCAGACTATGTTACCTTTTTAAGTAACGACAATAGAGATAAAAAATATTATACAGACGGAAAAATTTCACCATCAATGGCTGTAGTTTTAAACCAACTTATCAATTTTAATCTTAATTCCTCCGTTAAACAATTATATACAAAAGGCAAGGCCTACGAATTATTAAGTTTATTTTTTAATAGAAGTGAAGACGCTAATATTGAACAATGCCCATTTTTAGTTGATGAAGTTAATGTAGCCAAACTTAAAAAGGCAAAAGATATTATTATAGCCAACATGTCTGAGCCACCAACGTTGAAGGTGCTTTCTGATACTATAGATTTAAGCCTAAAGAAACTAAAAGAAGGGTTTAAGCAAATTTATGGAGATACAGTCTATGGTTTTCTGTTTGATTATAAAATGGAAGTTGCCCGAAAATTACTCGAATCTGGAGATTATAATGTTAATGAAGTTGGGCTAAAAGTAGGCTATAGTACGGCAAGTCATTTTATAGCAGCATTTAAAAAGAAGTACGGAACCACGCCGAAGAAGTATGTTGTTGCTACTAATTCTTAAAGCAAACAACTATAAGGATATTATTAAATACAATAGCGTCTTATGAAACTAATATTTAATTCGTTTGTATTTTTGCAGAAAGAAAATTAGCTAAACCAAAAGCAACCTGATTTTACAGGCAAGAGATGAAAAAAGGCATATTATTAGTTAATCTGGGTTCGCCAGATAGTCCAAACCCAAAGGATGTTAAAAAATATCTAGGCGAGTTTTTAATGGATGAGCGTGTTATAGATGTACCGCTATGGGCACGTACATTATTGGTAAAAGGAATTGTTTTAAATACCAGGCCAAAAGCTTCAGCAAAAGCCTATAAGAAAATATGGTGGGAAGATGGTTCTCCATTGATAGTATTGTCCGAGCGTCTTCAACATAAAATTCAAGAGCATGTAGATTACCCAGTAGCTTTAGCTATGCGCTATGGCAGTATGAGTATTAAAGATGGTTTGCAAGAACTTGCAGATAAAGGTGTAGACGATGTATTCTTAATCCCGTTATACCCTCAATTTGCTATGGCAACAACGGAGACTATTTTAGTTTTAGCCGAAGAGATTAGAGCTACTCAATTTCCTGAAATGAAAATCACGGATTTAAAACCTTTTTATAACAATCCCGATTATATAGAAGTGCTTTCAAATAGTATCGCTAAACATTTAGAAGGTAAAGACTACGAGCATTTATTGTTTTCTTATCATGGTGTTCCAGAACGCCATATTAGAAAAAGCGACATCACTAAATCTCATTGTGACCCAAGTCCCAAAGGATGCGGCGAATGCTGTAAAACACCATCCGAAGCGCATGAATTTTGTTACAGACACCAATGTGTTGAGGTCACACGATTGGTAGGAGAAAAACTAAATATGACGGAAGGTTCTTTTTCTTCTAGCTTTCAGTCGCGTTTAGGATTTGATCCATGGTTAAGACCTTATACAGATAGAACGATAGAGCGTTTTGGAAAAGAAGGGATGAAAAAAATGGCCATTGTAACACCAGCTTTTGTAAGTGACTGTTTAGAAACTTTGGAAGAAATAGCAATGGAAGGTGAAGAAATTTTTCATGAAGTTGGAGGAAAAGACTTTACTACAATCCCATGTCTTAATGACAACGAAGATTGGGTTGCCCTAATGGCCAAATGGATAAATGAATGGGCAATAGCTAAAACATTAGCCATTTAATGGCAAAAGGGATTTCACAAGATTTAGGGACGCAACCTATAGGTAAACTACTCATAAAGCAAGCCGTACCAGCATCGATTGGTATTTTAGTGATGTCACTTAATATTTTAGTCGATACTATTTTTGTTGGTAATTGGATAGGGTCAACAGCTATTGCAGCTATAAATGTAGTATTACCAGTATCTTTTTTTATTGCAGCTTTGGGCATGGCTATTGGTATTGGAGGTTCTTCAATAATATCTAGAGCTTTAGGCGCAGATAACAAGTCAAAAGCACTCAAAACGTTTGGAAATCAGCTCACGCTTACGTTTTTGTTTACAATTACATTTGCGGTTTTTGGACTCTACTTTGTAGATACACTTATACCTGCTTTTGGTGGGAAAGGTTCTATTTTTGAACCTGCAAAAACCTACTACGAAATTATTCTCTATGGTGTTCCTGTTTTGGGCTTTGTTATGATGGGAAATACCGTAATTAGAGCAGAAGGTAACCCTAAGTTTGCCATGTATGCTATGCTAATTCCGTCTGTTGGTAATTTGTTATTAGACTATATTTTTATAAATGTATTAGATTACGGAATGGCAGGTGCTGCATGGGCTACAACGGGTTCTTATATCGTTTCTTTTCTGTTTATATTTTGGTATTTCTTATCCAAAAACTCTGAATTAAAAATAGACCTTTCACATTTTGGATTAAACAAGTCTATAGTAACAGAAATAGGATCTTTAGGCTTTGTAACATTAACCAGACAAGCTGTTGTAAGCGTTACTTTTTTATTGGTAAATAATGCATTATTTGATTTT
>CALHVP010000008.1 GCA_938038975.1 uncultured Maribacter sp.
AAAAGTGGTTTATGGCGGTGGCGGAATTATTCCAGATGTTTTTGTACCAATAGGGTCTAATGAAGAGGAAGCAGTGCAGAGTATGGATAGTTATGGTTTTTTATCCTTTTTTGTTTTTGAACATTTGGATGAAGACAGAAAACGATACCATGAATATTCAAAGGAAGAATTCGTGAATGATTTTAAAGTTGATGATATTCTATTTCAACAATTTGTAGACTATTCCTTGAAAAGGAAATTAAAAATGGATTTCTACGGAAATCAGGAGAGCATTAAATTGTATTTAAAAGCTGCTATGGCAGAACAGTTATTCAATGCTAATGTGCATGCTCAAATAAAAGGTAGTAAAGACGCAATGCTTCAGAAAGTCATAGCATTAGATAAACCTGCTGTTATTCAGCAAGAAGCAGATGCCATTGAGGCTACTAATTAAAATCTGCTTAGTCTTCGTTTAACTTGCTCTGAACTTTTTTGCTCGTTAGGTATAATAGTAAAAGTACAACTGCACATAAGGAAGCCATAATGCCTATTAGTGCTATGGTGCTATCTCCTTCAAAAGGAGCTGTAAAATCTACCAAGGTTACATTATAAGCAATTAATGCCAAGGCAAGTACAATTAATATAATTGAAAAAGTTTTGTTCATAATAGTTGTGCAAAATCTTCTGTAAAAATACGTTGTTTTTTACTTGTTAAAAAGCTCATTGATATTTGTAGCGAATAATTTAACAGCAATAGCTAAAAGAATAACACCAAAAACTTTTCTTATGACACTTACTCCATTCTTACCCAAGAATTTCTCAAGTTTAACTGAGGATTTTAACACTAAGTAAACAAAGATTACGTTCACTATAATCGCTACAATTATATTCTCTACGTAGTACTCAGCTCTAAGTGAAAGTAACGATGTTAATGTTCCAGCTCCTGCAATTAAGGGGAATGCTATAGGAACAATAGAGGCGCTTTGTGCTTCGTCATCTTTGTAAAGAGTAATTCCTAAAATCATCTCAATAGCCAAAAAGAAAATAATAAAAGCTCCGGCAACAGCAAATGAGTTTACATCTATACCAATAAGTTTAAGAATTTCTTCACCTAAAAATAGAAAAGCAACCATGATACATGCCGCAACTATAGATGCTTTTTCAGATTGTATATGACCTACCTTGTTTCGTAGTCCTATGATGATAGGAATACTACCTAAAATATCTATAACCGCAAAAAGTACCATACTTGCTGTAGCGATTTGTCTAAACTCGAAGTTAAAAGTCATTTCTCAAAATTTTTGCAAATTTACGTTTAAAAATCTCATTTATATTTTATATTCCAATAAATATCTACGGGAGTCTTAGCCTTAAAAAGATGTATCTTGCTAACCTAAAAAATTGTAATGTTCCAATTAGGAAAAACCATTATATCTGAGGATATCATTGAGAAAGATTTTGTGTGTAACCTATCCGCTTGTAAAGGCGCTTGTTGTATAGATGGTGATGCAGGAGCCCCCTTGGAGGATAAGGAGACTGAGATTTTAGTAGATATATATGCTAAGGTGAAGCCATTTTTAAGGCCAGAGGGCATTAAAGTTATAGAAGATGTAGGTGCTTTTGTAAAAGGTGAAGATGGTGAATGGGAGACGCCCTTGGTAAATGGTAGCGAATGTGCTTATGTTTTTTTTGATGATAAAAAAATGGCAAAGTGCGGAATAGAGGAAGCTTACAATCAAGGTAAGATTAATTGGAAAAAACCAGTTTCATGTCACTTGTATCCAGTCAGAATTATGGAGTATACAGAATTAACCGCTGTAAATTATCATAAATGGGAAATCTGTGATCCCGCCTGTTCTTTAGGTGAAGAGTTACAGGTTCCTGTATATAAGTTTGTTAAGGAAGCTTTGATTCGAAAATTTGGTATTGATTGGTATACAGAGTTAGAAGCAGTAGCTAAGGAACATCTTAGATAGTAGGGATGTAAAGTATTATTTTAGTGCCTGCAGGTACATTTAAATCATCGTATATATCTATAATCTCTACATGAAAAGAATTTTGGTAGTCTTTAGAGAAATTTGCAAGTCGTTCTTTGGTGATTTCTATCCCTATAGATTTTCTTTTTAAGACCTTCCCTTCTTTTATTTTTTCTGCAACATCACGGCCAACACCATTATCTGAAATAGAAATATTAATAAACCCTTCTTCACCTGGGTTAACATCTAATGTGATATTTTTTTCCCCTTCTTTAGAAGATAGGCCATGCCATAATGCGTTTTCTAAAAAAGGTTGTAGAATTAATGAAGGAATTTTTACAGTATGTATATCCAATGACTCACTCACATTAGTTTTGAAATTAATTTCATTGGAGAACCTAATATTCTCTATGTTCATATATAATTCTACTGTTTCTAATTCTTCTGCAAGGGGTATTTCTCTTTGGGAAGAAGCTTCTAAAATTTTACGAACTAATTTTGAAAATTTATTGAGGTAATGAACAGCATTTTTCTTTTCGTTATTTATGATATATAGCTTAATAGAATTCAAAGAATTGAATAGGAAATGAGGATTCATTTGACTTCGAAGCATCGTCTGTTCTAAGGTCAGTATTTTCTTTTCATTACTTAATTGGTACTGTCTGTAAAGGATATATAATATACCAGATAGCAGGATTAGGGATAAGAGACCAATGAGTAATAATGTTCTGTTTTTTTTGAGCTTTAATTGTGCAATTTCATTTTGCTTAGCTAACACAGCTATTTCATTACCTTTTTTTTCGTAGTCATAACGAAATAGGATATCGTTAACGTATCTAACAGTTCCTTCGTTTAATATCTCTTCATCTAATTCAATAGCTTGTTTTTTGTAGTAAAGCGCTGTTTTAAAATCGTTTTTTTCTTCGTATAAATCGGAGAGTAAATGTCCCGATTGTGCAGATTCATTTCTAAGGTTAAATTTATGAGCAACCCTATTGCCTTCCAAAAGGTTTTGTTCTGCGTCCTCAAGATTATTCGTAAGTAGTTGTGCCCAGCCTAGATTCTTGTATAAACGCGCTTTTAGATAACCGTCGCTCAGTTCCATAGCAATTGGTAAAGTTCCTTTAATAAGGATCAGAGCCTCTTTATAACGCTCTTTTTTAATGTAAATATGTGCAATGCTGTTTTTGCAAATAACACGCCCCATATTGTTGTCAATTGTTTCGTTGTAAGAAAGCGAGGTTCTGTAGCTTTCCAATGCTTTATCTAAGTTTCCAATGCCCTCTTGGCATTTTCCAATATTTTGATGGTTAATAGCTAGCCCCAAGGTATTGTTGAGCTCTGCCTCAAGCTTCATTGATCTTTCAAAATAGGGAATAGCGAGTTCATATTGTTTAAGAGTTATGTATAGGTTTCCAATACTATTTAAGGAAACATTACGGCTTCTTTTTATACCTCTCGAAGGATTTTGAACAGATTCTGCTAGTTCTAATGCTTGTTGATTGTAGTCCATTGCTTTTCTAATAGAGGACATACGTCTATAGGCAACTCCTAAATAATTAAGACTCGATATTCTAAACTCCAAATTATCTGCCTTGATGGCGATAGCTAATGCCTCTTGATGTAATTGAATAGATTTGCTGTAATTAGAAATGTTCCTATACGTTCTTCCTAGCTCACTAAGGGCATAGGTTTGTCCTGCTGCATATTCATTTTCCTTTGATTTCTGACTAAAAAAACGAATGGATAAAGTATCAGATCTATACTTTCTTAGTACCTTATGAATGTCTGTATATGAGGGTGGAGCTGACTTAATAAGGCTATCCGTTAAGGTTTTAAAACTTTCAGTAACCGATTGTGCTTGGACTAAATTTAATAGTAAACAAAAAGAAACTACTAAAAGAATATGTGACTTTTTTTTCACTTGGGTATGCAGTGTACTAATGGCTTTTGTTATGTGATTAGGTGTTGGCATATAATCAGATTATAACAAGTCTAAAAAATCTGATTTTTTTTGTCTAGAAACAGGTATTTTATGATTGGATTTTAAGACTACGTAGCCATCTGTTTTTAGAAACTCTTTAATTTTGTTAAGGTTAATTATGTATGAATTATGAATGCGAAAAAAAGAATCTTCAGGCAATAACATGTTTACCTCTTTCAATTTTTTAGTTAAAACTATTTTTTGCCCATCTGTTAGAAAAATAGTACTGTAGTTACCATCAGACTCTGCATAAAGAATTTCATCGCTCTCTAGAAATAATAATTTTCCATCTGTGTTTAGAGTTATTCTTTTGTTTATGGATCTTGAGTTAAAGTTAATTAAAAGCTGCTCTAACTTTTCAGCTGTAAAGTTTCTGCTATTAAACTTCTTAATCTTACTAATTGTTTCCTGAAGGTCATCTGTGTCAATCGGTTTTAGTAAATAGTCAATTGCTTCATTCTTTAATGCTTTTAAGGCGTATTGATTATATGCTGTGGTAATAACGACCGGAAAATTCTTATTCGTTAATTTTTGTATAAACTGAAAACCATCCATGGTAGGCATTTCAATATCGAGAAATAAGCAGTCTGGAGTATTCGTTTTAAGATACTCTAAAGCTTCAAAAGGATTCGTGAAAGATGCGGACACATTTATTTCGTCACTAAAATTAGTGAGTTCCCAGCTCAGGCTTTGTAAGGCCTTAATTTCATCGTCAACGATTACTGCTTCTAACATATAGTTTAAAATCAATTGATGGAAGTTACCTAAAAATAATTCTTAGTCTAAGATAGGAAGCTTCTTTTTGTATCAATGGAAGTTTATTAGGTGTATTCGGCATAAAAAGACAAGAATGCGCAAAAATATAGGAAAAGGATTACAAATAGTATAAATTTAAATACTGTGATTTTCTCATTCATCCGTTTACACATAAAATTCTACAAATTATACATAACAGAAAAGACTTGCTTATTCTTCAATTAATTTAGACCTGTATTAAGTGTGTATGATATTAATACATATTAAATAATTATTTAAGTACAATGAAAAAATGTGTCGTCATGTTTATTTTGGTCTTGTTATCGTTACTAGCAACTTTAATTTATTGACATTAATAAGTATGATACTTTAGTTTTATAATTAATAGTGTTGAATTAAATAGAGAAGTACTTATGTATCCTTTGGTAACTAAATTCGCAAGACTTTTATTTTTATGTTTTTTACCGTTGCTTATAATATCAAGCACAGGAAAGGATATCATGCTAATTACTCCTTTAGAAGTAGGTACTCATTCTTTAAACATTATCGCGGGTGCTGAAAATCAATTACTTGTAGGTAATATGAGTTTTGGTGTAAATAATCAGTTGAGCTATAAAGATGAGCAGTTTAGCATATTGAAATTATGTTTTACAGGTAGCGGAGTAAAGGAGGCCTATGCTATGGAGCTTTTAATCTCAAAGAAAAATAGTTCTAACCAGACTGTATTGGGGCACTATAAAGTTGAAAATATAGATAGCTTTTTAACACCCTTTGATGGTGTTTTTGGAGCATTTAGCAGTGTTGAGTTAGGGGAGAAGGCCTTTTTTGCTAGTAGTGGCGCAGTACAAATAACCCACTTTGATAAGAATAGGGTGGTAGGTAAAATAGATTTAAAATTTAAAGATAACAGCGGAAAAGAGTTCTCTATTAATGGAGCTTTTGATGCTAGATAAAGATTAAAGTCATATAAGAAGTACGGCTCTGTAACTATGTTTTGGGCGCCAACTAAAAATAGATTTAATTGGGTAACTAATTAATCGTTTTATCTAATGATAGGTTTCGGGGGAACTACCTTAAGTTAGGCATTGGTGGGCATTTTCAGTCTTGATACATAGAGAGCCGTACATTTATAGCATATATACTGGCTTACTAAAGAGACAGAACTTTATCTGAAACTATTAAAGTCAACGATAAATCCTTTATTTTGTGCTAATTTATTGTAAGCCTCAAACGTTTATAAAAATCCTTTTTTAACGTTTTTGAAGTAACTGCTATTTTTTAGAAATACCCTTTACCCACTACTTGTGTCAATATTTAAAGTATTTCTTATGGGAATTTAATTAAATCCTTAGTTAAAGTATTTATGATGAATATCAAATTATTCCAATACCCAGAACTAGTTTTTAATGCAGTTCTTATTGGTGTTATTTGTTTTGTTTTTACTTTTCTTTTCAGATAAAGGCGGAACGCTATTTTAGAAAAACAAAATAATAGTACGTAGACAATAAGTAGGTATATATATTGGGACATACACAAATAAACGAATAAGTAGTCTAATACTTACATAAGATAAATGCGGTTCATCGAAAGGTTATATTTTTTCGATGAACTGCATTTCTGATATTGATTTATTAGCGAATTAGATAATACATTTTAAGATAAAAAGTATGAGGTGTAAACTAATGGACTCAAATAATATAAATATTAATCAAGAAAGTTATCTACCTTTTTATAGGCATCTATAACTGCCTGTTCTCCTTCTTTATCTGGTCTAGAATTTCCATGTTCCATGCCTAGTATTCCATCAAAGTTTTTGCCGTTGATAAACTTAAAAACATTGTTGTAGTTTATTTCTCCTGTAGTAGGTTCTTTACGGCCTGGGTTATCTCCTATTTGAATATATGCTATTTCATCCCAGCAAGCTTCCATATTAGGTATGAGGTTTCCTTCTTGTATTTGCTGATGGTAAATATCAAATAATATTTTACAAGAAGGCGAATCTACAGCCTTACAAATTTCGAATGCCTGGGGTGATTCAGTAAGAAATAATCCTGGATGGTTTCTAAAATTTAATGGTTCTAAAACCATGGTGATATTATGTGGTTCTAATAATGCAGCCGCTTGTTTTAACGATTCTACAACATTTGCTGTTTGATATCCTTTATGGAGCTTTAAATCTACATGACCCGGAACTACGGTCATCCATTTAGCATTCACTCTCTTAGCTACCTCTATAGATGATTTTATGTCTTCTATAAATTCTAAACGTTTAGATGTATCACCTGATGCAAGGTTGGGTTCTTTCCAATAAATTTGATGAGCCACAAATACACCCATTTCCATACCTCTCGCTTGTATGGTTTGCGCCATTTTTTCCTGAAGCGAAATGTCTCTCGACTTCATGCCGTTATCTTCAAAAGCTGTAAAGCCTTGGTCGGCCATAAAGTTCAATTGATCAATAGGATTTTCACCAGCAAGATTTTTAAACATACCTAGATGAGGTGCATACTTAAGATTAAAGCTGTGAGTTAATCCTGTGTTCTTCACCTCTTGAGAATAAGACATTGCACTAGCTACTGAAATTGCCCCCGTAGCTAGCGCTGTTTTTTGTATAAAATTTCTTCTTTTCATCTTATTTAAGGGACCAAGCTTTGCCGCCTGTGAGTTCTTGAGTATCTGCGCAACCAATATATTCTCCTGGAAGGGGTAAATATGCCAACACCTCTTCGCCAACGTATTCAGAAGTTTTATACCCCCAAATAGTTAATCCTCTTAAATTATCTGCAAACGCGAAGTGCGCGATTTTATCATCAAGATTACTTTCGTTACCTTCTGCTATGGCCTCATTATAAGAGTTGATGGTTTCTTTGTATATAATTTGGTCTTCTTTAGCTATTTTCAATGCTCCTCCTAAAATCGTTTCTAAGTCTTCAGCATTTAAATCGGCTACTTTTTCCTTACCACTAGCTGTTAATGCTTTATCCATAAACTTGGACATTGACATTTTAAAGAAATCTTGCTGTTCTTTTTTCATTACTTGATTAGCAAAACGATCTATAAAGGTGTCTACCTGTACTTCAGATGCAGATGGTGTATCTGTTTTTGGTAAAATAATATCTATCAATTGGGTGATGGCGCTCACCTGTTCTTTAGTGAAAAATTCTGGAGTCCAAGTAAGTACTGGTTCTGTTTTGCAGCTTTGCACAAGACTAAGTAATGTTGGTGTGGCCACAGTATAACCTAGCGCCATCCCCATATTTTTTAGTGCTTTTCTTCTATCCATCATATGTTTCCTTTTTTAAGTTGTTCAGCGGCATGGTTAGCAGCTCTGGCCGTAAACGCCATGTAAGTTAATGATGGGTTAACGCAACTAGATGATGTCATAAATGAACCATCTGTTACGTACACATTAGAAACATCATGCAAAGCATTATTGCCATCTAAAACAGATGTTTTTCTATCCCTACCCATACGTGCAGTACCCATTTCGTGTATCCCCAATCCTAATGCACTTGGGTTATCATAACCTTGTACTTCTTTAAGGCCAGCTTTTTCAAGCATCTCAATAGCAGATTCTTGGATATCCTTACGCATTTTAAGTTCGTTTTCTTTTAGCTCTGCATCAAACGTAACGGTAGGTAAGCCCCACTGATCTTTCTTGTCGTAATCTAATGTGAATCTATTCTCTTCATTAGGAAGCACCTCTCCAAATCCCATCATTCCAAAGGTCCAGCCACCAGGTTTTAATACAGCATCTTTCAAATCTTTACCGTAGCTAAGTTCTGCAATACTATCTTCCCAATCACCTCTAGAAGCACTACCTTGGTATCCAAATCCTCTTTTATAATCTTTACGATCCGTATCACCTCCTAGGTTTCTAAACCTAGGGACATAAACACCATTTGGCTTTCTTCCTTTGTAATATTTATCCTCAAAACCATCAAACTTGCCAGAAGCACCTACTTGTAGTTGGTGATCCATAACATTACGGCCTAATTGATCAGAATCATTACCCATACCATTTGGAAATCTATCAGATTTAGACTGCATCAATATAGAGGTTGAGGCGATTGCAGAAGCGCATAGGAAAATCACTTTTGCTTTAAACTCAAAAGTTTCTTTTGTCACACGATCTATAACCTTTACACCTGTAGCCTTTTTAGTTTCAGGGTCATACATTATTTCATGTACAATAGAATCAGGTCTCAGTGTCATATTACCCGTTGCTTCTGCAGCTGGTAATGTAGAGGATAAACTACTGAAGTATGCCCCAAAAGGACAACCCCTAATACACCTATTTCTAAACTGGCACTTACTTCTGCCATCAAAGTTTTTGGTTCCGGTAAGGTGGGCTACTCGACCCGCGGTAACTACACGGCCATCAAAATTATCAGCCACTTTCTCCCTAAAATCTTGTTCAACACAGTTTAATTCCATCATTGGCAAAAGAGTACCATCTGGATGTTGTGGTATACCTAAGTTTTCCCCACTTACACCAATATAGGATTCTACTTTGTCGTACCAAGGGGCAATGTCCTTATATCGTACCGGCCAATCTACCGCTATTCCATCCTTTTTATTTGCTTCAAAATCCATTTCGCTCCAACGGTAGCTATGACGTCCCCATTGTAATGATCTTCCACCTACATGATAACCGCGCATCCAATCAAAACGTTTAGTTTCATTATAAGGATGCTCTAAATCATCAACAAACCACATACGGCTTGCTTCTTTAGTTGTATACCCTGTTCTACTTTGTTTTTCTTGGGTTTTAAGAGTTTCTTTAGATATCTCTCCACCATTTGGAAAATCCCAGGGATCTAGATTTGCAGTTTTATAATCTTCGATATGCGTAACCATTCTTCCGCGTTCTAATACCAAAGTTTTTAGTCCCTTTTCACATAATTCTTTTGCGGCCCAGCCTCCACTTATCCCTGTGCCTACAACAATCGCATCATACGACTCCTGTTCATCATTGTAATAAAATTTGCTCATAAAAGTTGATTATTTCCTAAATTTATTAAATATAAAATTAATTCAATACATTTAATCCTTATTCTTGTTACGAATACTGTAATATAACGTTATAGTAAAATTCCGTTTTTAATTATTGCTGTTCAGAACAAAATATATTGGCAAGTAAACCACATATTTTAAACTTTTAGAATTATTGATTACATGAAAAGAAGAAATTTTATCAGAAAGACATCGGTAGCCGGTTTGAGCGTTACCTTTTTAGGAACATACGCTTGTAAAGAAACTAAGAAGGAATTAGATTCTAATATGCAAGAGCCTGAATTAGTAGAGATTGCCGAGCCTTTTTTTAAACTTTCTTTAGCGCAATGGTCTATACATAAGATGATAAATGAGGATGGTGTTAATCCTTATTCTTTTGCAGAAAAGGCCAAAAATTGGGGTTTTGAAGGATTAGAATATGTAAGTCAACTATACAATCCTGAATTATCGGAGGCAAAGTATTCTGAAGAGGCAATGGCTGCGTTTGTGAACAAGTCCAATGCGGAAGCTGAAAAGCATGGTATGAAGAACGTTCTTATCATGATAGACGGACAAGGGAATTTAGCCGCATCTGACGAAGTGGAGCGAAATGAGACTGTTGAGAAACATAAAAGATGGGTAGATGCGGCTGCTGCAATGAGTTGCCATTCTATACGAGTTAATTTAAATGGAAGTTCAGAGCCAGAAGAGTGGAAGACAAGCTCAGTAGATGGCCTTGCCAAACTAGCTAATTATGCTAAAGGGAAAAATATAAACATTATTGTAGAAAATCATGGAGGTCTATCTTCCAATGGACTTTTACATGCTGAAGTAATGAAAATGGTGAATATGGACAACTGTGGTAGTTTACCAGATTTTGGAAATTTCTGCATTACTAGAAAAACCGATAGTTGGGATTGTGAAGTGGAGTATGATAAGTATAAAGGTGTAAAAGAACTAATGCCCTATGCTAAGGCTGTTAGTGCCAAGTCAAATGTTTTTGATACTGATGGCAATGAGCGTAACATTGATTATGTTAAGATGCTACAAATGGTAAAAGATGCTGGATATGCTGGTTATATTGGTGTAGAGTTTGAGGGTAGCGAGTTAGGAGAAGAAGCAGGAATAATTGCTACTAAAGATTTATTATTAAAAGCGGCTAAGGAGGTATCTTAAAACGCACGTAGTATTGTTATATGAAAGTATTTTTTAACGAGTTATTCGATTATAATTTTTATTGTAATAAGAAAATTATAGAATCTTGTATTGCCATGGATACCATACCTGAAAAGGCGCAAGAGCTTTTTAGTCACATATTAAACGCGCACCATATTTGGAATGCAAGAATAATGGGTATACCGCATAAATTTGATGTTTGGCAATCTCATGCACCTAAGGATTGGGCAGACATTCACTATGAAAATCAGCGAAATTCTTTTGAGATAACTTCAACTATTGATGATTTTGAAAAACGTATAGATTTTGAAAATTCTGAAGGGCGTTTATTTACCAATACCCTTCAAGACATGCTTTTTCATGTGATAAATCATTCTACAAACCATAGAGCACAAATAGCTGTAGATTTTAGGGCTAATGGCATAGAGCCTATAGTGCTAGATTATGTATACTACAAACGATAAAAACCTACCAATGCGTATTAGCACTAGAGTTCAACTTTGTGTGATGATGTTTTTAGAGTTTTTTATCTGGGGTGGATGGTTCGTTACCTTGGGAACATTTTTAGGCAATACTATTCATGCCTCTGATGGTGAAATTGCGCTTGCTTTCTCTACTCAATCGTGGGGAGCAATTCTTGCTCCATTTATAATTGGCATCATTGCAGATAGGTATTTTAATGCAGAAAAAATCCTAGGAATACTTCATCTTTCAGGAGCATTGTTGTTATATCTAATGTATCGCACTACTAGTTTTGAAGATTTCTATCCCTTTGTGCTTGGGTATATGATTTTATACATGCCCACCTTAGCATTGGTGAATTCTGTTTCCTTTAATCAAATGAAGAACCCTGCAAAGGAGTTTTCACTGGTTCGTGTTTTTGGCACCTTAGGTTGGGTTGTAGCAGGTTTGTTAATCAGTTACTGGTTTAATTGGGATTCAGAAACTGGTATATCAAATGGGTTATTGAGAAATACCTTTTTAATGACAGCAATAGCATCAGCCATTTTAGGAATTTTTAGTTTTACTTTACCAAAGACACCTCCTAAGGCCATTAGCGCTAAAAAACCTAGCTTAAAAGAGCTAATGGGGTTGGATGCATTGGAATTATTTAAGGATAGGAATTTTTTGGTGTTCTTTATTTCTTCTATATTAATCTGTATTCCACTGGCTTTTTATTATCAAAATGCAAACCCTTTTTTAGTGGAGTTAGGAATGGAAAATCCTACTGGAAAAATGACACTCGGTCAAATTTCTGAGATTTTATTTATGCTTTTACTTCCTTACTTCTTTACAAAATTTGGGTTTAAGAAAACGATAATGGTTGCTATGCTGGCTTGGGTGGTTCGTTATATACTATTCGCTTATGGTAATGTTGGAGAACTTAGCTTTATGCTCATAATTGGTATTGGTTTACATGGTATTTGTTATGATTTTTTCTTTGTGTCCGGGCAAATATACACAGATAGTAAAGCTGGAGAGAAATATAAAAGCGCGGCCCAAGGTTTAATAACTTTAGCCACATATGGAGTAGGGATGTTAATAGGTTTTTGGATTGCAGGTAAAATTTCAAATTTATACTTACTGGAAAATGGCACGCATATATGGGAAACTATATGGGTATACCCTGCAGGCTTTGCATTTGTTGTGTTGATGTTTTTTATGCTAATGTTTAAATCCGAAAAAATAGACTACAAATCCTGATTTTTTATATAGATTGAAAGTCTGTAAATTTAGCATTTAGTAATAATTTGAAGACCGGAAATTCAAGTCTTAAAGATACTATTTGATAACAGTTTTATTAATTTTAATACCAGTATAACATGCCAAAGAAGATTAGATTAGGAATTTTAGGAGGAGGGGGAGATTCCCTTATTGGTGTTTTACATAGAGTGGCATCTCATATAAATGATAATTATCAGATAACTGGTGCTGTTTTTAATCCAGATTTTGAAGTCAATAAAGCTTTTGCAGCTGAAATAGATGTACCGTTAAATCGTATTTATACAGATTTTGACACGTTTGTAGCAGAAGAAATGAAGCTTCCAAAGGAGGAGCGCATTCAAGTTTGTTCTATTCTTACTCCAAATTTTTTGCATTTTCCAATGGCTAAGAAGTTATTGGATAATGGTTTTCACGTCATATGTGAAAAGCCTATGACAACGACCTTAGAGGAGGCAAAAATTTTACAACAAGCGCATGAAAAAGCAGGAACTGTTTTTGCCTTAACACATACATATACGGGTTATCCAATGGTGCGCCAAATGCGTGAAATGATAAAAGCAGGTGTGCTTGGTAAAATCCACAAAGTAGATGCTAGATATTACCAAGGCTGGATAAATACAATTATTCACGATAAAGATAAACGTAATTCTGTTTGGCG
>CALHVP010000009.1 GCA_938038975.1 uncultured Maribacter sp.
AATTAGATTTACTAAGGATATGTATTCCAAAGTGATAATTCGTTTAGCAATTTGATAAGAAATCCAATTTGCCTTATAACAAACTACCTGTGGTACTTTAAATAAAGCGGTTTCCAATGTGGCTGTTCCGCTAGTAACTAGCGCTGCTGTTGCTACGGATAACAAATCGTAAGTCTTATTTTGTATAAACTTCACATTTTTATGTGATAAATAACGTTCATAAAACTCCGCATCTAGGCTAGGTGCTCCAGCAATTACAAATTCATATTCTGGAAAATCTGTAATTACAGATAACATAACAGATAGCATTTTTTGAACCTCTTGTTTTCTACTTCCAGGAAGTAATGCTATGATTGGCTTTTTAGAATCTATCTCATTATTTTCCCTAAAATGAGATTCGTTTACTATATCTCTGTTAGAAATAGCATCGATTAAAGGATGCCCAACAAAATTAACTGGGTAGCCATGCTTTTGCTCATAAAATTCTTTTTCAAAAGGTAGAATAACGTGCATTGCATCCACATCACGTTTAATTTTTGTTATACGACCTTCTCTAGAAGCCCAAAGTTGTGGTGAGATATAATAATTGGTCTTGAAGCCGTTCTCTTTTGCCCATTTTGCAATGCGAAGGTTAAAACCTGAATAATCTATAAAAACAATAATATCGGGATTAAAAGCAGCAATGTCTTCCTTGCAAAAAGCAATGTTTTTAAAGATAGCGCTAAGGTTTAGAAGGACTTCAATAAATCCCATGAAGGCCATTTCTTTATAATGCTTTACTAAATCACCACCGGCTTGTTGCATTAAATCACCACCCCAACAACGAATTTCAGCTTTTGAATCTTCTAGCTTTAATGCGTTTATAAGATTTGACCCGTGTAGGTCTCCCGATGCTTCACCAGCGATAATGTAATATTTCATTTAAAAAACTTTATAGTAAAGAATTATAAATGCTGTAAGCATAGTGGCTATAAGTACACCTTTCGCCCGCTCATTCCTATTTAATTTTAAAAAACCAAAAAAAGCGACTAGGTTTAGGATGGCACCTAAGGCTAAAAGACTTCCAACATGTCCTTGGGTAACAGCAGCATTATAGGTTTCTACTATGCTAAATTCTGAAAATAACAGAATGTACAGTAGCGTTCCAACGGTATTAGCAATTATACCTACCAAAAATCCAATGATAATTTCTTTTTTAGTGTTCATAAGTCAAAAATACAGATGTAAAGTTCAAATTTAATTATAATCTCTGCTGGAAACCTAGAGATAGTTTTTGCTTTAAAATTCCCATGAGTTTAATTCCTGTATGGCATGATGAGCAGTAAGGTCAAATTGGGTAGGAACAACTGATATATAGCCGTTTGCTAAGGCCCATTCATCTGTGTCTTCTCCTTTGTCTAGTAATTCAAATTCTCCTGTAAGCCAGTAATAATCCTTACCCATAGGGCTAGTTCGCTTATCAAATTTTTCTTTCCAATTGGCTTTAGCTTGTCTACAAATTTTAATGCCTTTTATACGCTGTTTATTCAATTTTGGAATGTTCACGTTTAGAACAACACCTTTAGGTATTCCATTCTCTAATGCTTGCTGTACTATATCAATAATGAAATCACTAGCTTGAGAAAAATCAGCCTCCCATTTATAGTCGCAAAGTGAAAATCCAATAGCTGGGACACCTTCTATTCCAGCTTCAATGGCGGCGCTCATGGTGCCAGAATAAATAACATTAATAGATGAATTTGAACCATGGTTTATTCCGCTGACACAAATATCTGGTTTGCGGTCTAAAAGTTCTTGTAATGCTAGTTTAACACAATCTGCAGGTGTACCACTACAACTGTATTCTTCGTTTGCAGTATCTGCAGTACCAGCAAGCATTTTTTTTGAATATAAAGTACTGTCCAAGGTAATGGCATGGCCCATTCCAGATTGCGGACTATCTGGTGCAACTACCACAACATCCCCTATTTTTTTCATTAGTAGCACCAAATTTCTGAGACCAGGAGCTGTTATTCCGTCATCATTAGTAACCAAGATTAAGGGTTTTTGCATAACATATACTTTCTACCGTAAAAATACGTTTTTATAGAGGATTGGACGATTGTGGTGTTTAACAAAAAATTAATTCCACGTTCCATAATTGGCATGGTTTTTTCTTTATCTTAGAGAATTGTGGCTGTATTGTAAGCACTATTAAACCCCGAGATTTTGAGAAAAAAAATAAAAAATAGTTTTATGAAAAGAAATTTAGTCTACATTTCTGTATTACTGCTTGTTGCTGTAGCTTCTTGCAGTTTTACAAATAAATCTTTTGAGAACGACGATAAGGATAAATTGCTACTAGATCTTATTACTTATGTACTTGAGAAAGGGCATTATGAACCAAAGCAAATCAATGACGACTTTTCAGTAAGTGTATTTGAAGATTTCATAGATGTTATTGATCCTACAAAACGCTACTTCTTAGCATCAGATATTGCTGAATTTGAGCAATATAAGTTTCAGATAGATGATCAGATTAAAAATACAGACATTACGTTTTTTAACATTGTTTACAGCAGGTTAATGGATAGAATGACGGATGCTAAAGATATTTATAGAGAGGTGCTTAAAACCCCTTTTGATTATAATGAAAGTGAAAGTATAAGTATAAAGTATGACGAAGCTTCTTTTGTTTCTAGTAAAAAGGAACTACAAGAGCGTTGGAGAAAGCAACTTAAATACGCCACTTTAGGTACATATGATTCTAAATTGATGCATGCGGAAAAGAAAAACGAAGAAGGAGTGTATGACGACCATGATCATAATGCACATACTGCAGAAGAGGCGGAAGTAGCATCCAGAAAATCTACCGAAACTACATTAGATGAGTTTTTTGACTTTGTAGAGGACCTGGAACGTAAGGATTGGTTTGTACAATACATAAATACGATTGTAGATGAGTTTGATCCTCATACCTATTACTTTGCTCCTGATGATAAGGAAAAGTTTGACATGAATATGTCTGGTAAATTTGAAGGAATAGGTGCTAGACTTCAAAAGAAACCAGAAGGTGCTAAGATAGTAGAGATTATTTCTGGTGGTCCCGTTTGGAGAAATGGTTCATTGGAAGTTGGAGATGAAATTGTTAAAGTAGGTCAGAACGGAGAAGAGGCTATCAATATCGTTGGTATGCGTTTGGATGATGCTATAAAGCTTATTAAAGGTGCTCAAGGTACAGTTGTAGATTTAACTGTTAGAAAGGTAGATGGTTCTTTAGATGAAGTGTCTTTAACAAGGGATGTGGTTCTGTTAGAAGAATCTTATGCTAAGTCTGCTAGTATTATTAAGGGTGATGAAAAGTTTGGGATTATTAATTTACCTAAATTTTATGTAGATTTTGAAGATTATAGTGAAAGGAATGCTGCTACAGATGTAGCTAAGGAAGTAGAAAGACTTAAGAAAGAAGGAGCAGAAGGTCTTATCTTAGATTTAAGAGATAACGGAGGAGGCTCTTTGAAAACTGTAGTTGAGATGGCTGGGCTATTTATTAAAGACGGTCCAATTGTTCAAGTGCGTTCTGGAGGACAGAACAAGGATGTATATGACGATAAGGATGAAAGAATACAATGGGATGGTCCTTTGGTCATATTGGTTAACGAATTATCAGCTTCGGCATCAGAAATACTAGCTGCAGCAATGCAAGATTATAAAAGAGGTATTGTTATAGGGAGTAAGCAGACTTTTGGAAAGGGAACTGTTCAAAATGTAATTCCTTTAGATAATATTGTTCGAAGTAACGAACATGGAGATCTTGGAGCCATTAAATTGACAACCCAAAAATTCTATAGAATAAATGGAGGTTCTACTCAATTAGAAGGTGTAAAGAGTGATGTGGTTGTCCCAGACAGATATAGTTATATAGATTTAGGCGAAAAAGATCAGTCTAATCCTTTACCATGGGATAAAATTTCACCAGCAGTTTACAAGCCCTGGGATGGTTATATTGATTATGATAAAACTATTGCTAATAGTAATAAGCGTATGGCAGATAACCCACAGATAACGTTAATTGAGGAAAATGCAAAATGGCTTAAGGCAGAACAGGATGAAACCGAAATTTCCTTGAATTATGCAACATACAAGGAAGAAAAAGAAAAGGATAAAGAGCAATCTAGCTTCTTTAAAAAGTTGACGGATTACGATTCTAAATTAACTTTTGAATCTTTGAGATATGAACAAGAGTTATTTACTAAAGATTCTGTTCTGCGTGAAAAAAGAAATCGCTGGCACAAGAATTTAGCTAAGGATGTTTATGTTGAAGAAGCAGTAAATGTTTTGGAAGATTTAAAGATGAATAATTTAAAGAATATGAAGTTGGCAAGTAGTGTAAAGAACTAAGCTAATTTCTTATGAAATAAAAAAGCCACTCTATTAGAGTGGCTTTTTTTTAGCTCTTTAATTTGTCTCCATGTAGCTTTCTTAATTTGGCTAATTTAGGATTAATTACTACCTGGCAATAACCAGATTCTGTGTTGTTCTTGTAGTAGTCTTGATGGTCTACTTCTGCTTCGTAAAAAACGCCTAACGCACTTACTTCTGTAACTACTGGGTTTTGATAGTAAGGAGTAATCTCTTTTATAATTGTCTTAGCTATTTTTTCTTCTTCTTCATTTTTAAAATAGATAACTGAACGGTATTGCGTGCCGGCATCAGCACCCTGTCTATTTAAGGTCGTTGGGTCATGTGTTGTCATAAAAATCAAAAGAATGTCAGCATAGGAAATAATAGTTGGATTATAGGTTATTTGAACTACCTCTGCATGTCCAGTTAGCCCAGAGCATATTTCTCTGTATGTTGGTCTACCTGGTGCAGTACCTCCTGTATAGCCAGACACTACCAAAGAAATACCTTTTACCTCTTGAAAAACAGCCTCTGTACACCAGAAGCAACCACCTCCTACGGTAGCAACTTTGCTATTTTCTTTCTCCATACTATTCCTCCGTTTTTATTTTCATAGATTCAGAATTAATACAATAGCGCAGCCCACTAGGTTCTGGCCCGTCAGGAAATACATGTCCAAGGTGCGCATCACAAGTGTTACATAAAACTTCCACGCGTATCATACCAAAAGAACTATCCTTAAAATATTTTATAGCATTCTCTTTAATTGGTTGAGTAAAACTAGGCCATCCAGTTCCTGATTCAAATTTAATAGTTGAATCGAACAACGGTGTGCTGCAACAAATACATTCATATTTACCTGCATCATGAGCACTACACAAAGCACCTGAATGTGCCGCTTCAGTACCTTTTTTTCTGGTAATTCTAAACTGTTCTGGAGTTAGAATCTCGTTCCATTCCTTTTCCGTTTTTTCTACTCTTGTATCCGGCTTGGGGTTTCCACTCACCGAAAAATGAATCACATCTTTCCAAGTAATCATCATAATTTTTCCTTTTCTTTTTAATTCTTTTAGCTCTTCTATTGGTCGCAAAACGAACAGAAGTCTTACAAAATTAAGCTAAATTTGACCAATGCGCACGTACTCAAAAAATAGAACAATATATACCGTTTTAATAGCTCTTTGTATTGTAGGGTTTTGGTTTTTTGAGAATTTTTACACACCGGATACCTATTCCAAAAAACAACCCTCTACTAAGGAGTCTAACTTGCCAAGTAATTTCTTACCAAGTTCCACAACAGGAGAAGTTGTACACCATGCTCATTTTTCGCTTTCTTACAATGAAGCCTACGAGCAGGCAGAATGGGTAGCTTATGTGCTTAAAAAAGAGCACATGACTTATGATGATAGGAAGCGCCCTTATTTTATTGAAGATCCGTATGTAGCTACAAAATCTGCAGATTGGCGTAATTACAAAGGCTCGGGTTATGACCGTGGGCATTTGGTGCCTGCTGGTGATCGCAGGTTTACATTACAAGCTTACAACGAAACGTTTTATACTAGTAATATAAGTCCGCAAGATAGGCAGTTCAATGCAGGGTTATGGAACAGATTAGAAATGCAAACACGAACCTGGGCCAAACGCTATAAAACGCTCTACGTCTTTACTGGAGGTGTTTTAACGGATGGTTTAGATGAAATTGGAGACGAAGATGTAGCTGTGCCTGATTATTTTTATAAAATAATTGCTAAGGAGAATAATGGTAAAATGGAAGTTCTAGGGTTTTTGATGGAAGGTATAGAACAGAATGAACCGTTACAACATTTTGTAGTTCCAGTTGATTATATTGAAGAACTCACAGGTATAGACTTCTTTTATCAATTGACAAAGGAAAAACAAAGCCATATGGAAAAGGCTATCGATTTAAAGAATTGGAAATTTTAAATACTTTCCTTCAACCGATTCGTATCCATCTTTAAAAATATAAAAAGAAGTATCGTAAAGAATAATAAGCCAGAACCTCCATAACTAAAAAAGGGTAGTGGAATGCCAATAGTAGGTAGCACGCCAATCACCATTCCTATATTTATGAAGTAGTGAATAAATAATACAGAGATAACTCCATAACCATACATTCTAGCAAATCCATTTTTCTGGCGCTCTGCTAAAGAAACTAATCTTAGAAATAATAAGGAAAAGAGCAGGATAACGGTCGCTGTTCCCAGAAAGCCCCATTCTTCGCCAACTGTGCTGAAAATATAATCTGTATGTTGCTCCGGTACAAAATCTCCTTTTGTCCTGGTTCCCTCTAGAAAGCCTTTTCCAAAAAATCCACCAGACTCAATTGCTTTCTCAGATTGATAGGTATTATAACCTATGTTTTTTCGAATCTCTTCTAATTTTGAGGGATCTTTCTCTAAGCGTAACCAAAGACTAAACCGGTCTCTGTGGCGCTGTTCAAAAATATTGGTAAATACAAAATTTACAGAAAGAGATAATAGAATAATTGTAATGGAGACTAGGGTTAATGGAATTACTGGTATTTTAAAGCTTTTGCGTTTTAAAGCATAAACAAGGATGATGAGGAGTGTGAGCCCAATTGCTATCCATATGGTGCCAAACATTAATGTCATTATAAAAACGAGGATACCTGTACATACAATTCCTAGGTAAAAAAGAGGAAGACCCTCTCTAAAAATAACAAACATAAGTGCAAAAAATACGAGAGCACTACCTGGGTCTGGTTGAGGAATGATAAGAATGGCAGGGATTAGGATAATTAGTATAGCATATAGCTGATCTTTTCTTCGTTTTATATCTGTTTGAATGTCACTTAGATATTTAGCAAGCGCTAACGCAGTTGTGATTTTGGCAAGTTCCGATGGTTGAAAGTTCATGAAACCCAAATTGTACCACGAAGTAGCTCCAGCAATGGTCTTTCCAAACACAAAAAGGCCTAACAGGGTTAGTATAGAAATGAGGTAAAAAACACTGGAAAAACGCTCGTAAAAGTTCACTTCTAATGACATTACAAGTAAAATTGCAACAAAGCTTACCCCAATAAAGAATAATTGTTTTCCGTGAAGAGTGCCAAAATCGAAGAGCGAGTTTTGCTCCTCTGTAAACGTACTGGAGTATATATTACTCCAGCCAATAAGTACCAATGAAAGGTAGATTAGGACAGTTAGCCAGTCAATACGCTTTAGAATACTTCTACCAGACATATTCTTTTATCTTGATTATTGTTCACTTTCAGGTTTGATGGTGTCTTGGCTCCAATCGTATTCGTTTATTTTGAAATCCTCACCACCGTAGGGCTTCGCATATTCACGCGCTAAACTTCTTTCCAACATTTTTTTCTCAAGGTCAGTTCTTGTAATAGTTCCCTTGACGTACTTCTCTATCATTAATGAAGCAATATGTCCTGCATATCTAGAACCATAATATCCATTTTCTATATATACAGCTATCGCTATCTTAGGGTTATCAACTGGAGCAAAAGCAACGAATACTGAATGATCCGTAAGCTGGGTCCTAACCCCGTCTATTTTTGTAAAATTTTCTGCTGTACCTGTTTTTCCTGCAATTTCTACACCTGGGATTCTTAGCCATCTTGCCGTACCGCCTTCACTAGAATATACTTTTGACATACCTTCGATGATAGGACCAAAATGTTCCTTGTCTATTGTTGTTTTCTTAGCTTCTGTGAATTTCGGATTAGAAATAGGTTTGCCTTCTATTTTTTTAAGAACATGAGGTGTGTAGTAAAATCCTCTGTTTGCTATAGCAGCGGTCATATTTGCAAGTTGCACTGGAGTTGCTAATATTTCTCCTTGGCCAATTGCATTGGAGATTATAAAGGAAGAACTCCACCTGTTGTCTCCATACCATTTATCATAGTATTCTTTGCTTGGGATTCTACCTTTCTGCCCAAAGGGTAAGTCATAACCAAGGTAATTTCCAAGACCAAAACTTTTTATGTGTTTTTCCCATACATCCATTCCTTCATCGGTAGTTTCAAATTTTTCAAAAATCTTTCGAAATGTACCTGCAAAATAGGCATTGCACGATTTGTATATACCATCTACCATGCTACGAGAACCACCACCACAGTGACAGCCTCTTTTTTTCTTTCCTACATAAAAACCATTATAACATCTAATGGTGGTTGATTTATCCATTACTCCTTCTTGTAACGCAATTAAGGCGTTGAGAGTTTTAAAAGGAGATCCAGGGGGTTGCTGTGCATGAATTGATCTATCCCAAGTAGGATTGGCAATAGTATCGTTATACAGCTTAGTATAGTTTTTAGACCGTTTACGCCCTACTAATAAGGATGGGTCGTAGGTAGGGCCAGAAATCATTGATAAAATTTCTCCTGTGGCGGGCTCAATAGCTACTATTCCTCCACGTTTTCCATTCATAAGAAGCTCCCCGTATTCTTGAAGCGTTTTGTCCAGGGTTACACTTATCTGTTTCCCTTGCTCTGGTAAGGTGTCTAATGCGCCATTTTTATAGGGACCAATATCTCTATTAAATCTATCCTTTTGTATGTACTGTACGCCCTTTCTTCCTCTTAGCAGGTCTTCGTAATAACGCTCTATGCCGGTTCGTCCTTTCAGTTCGCCTTGAACATAGTACTTGTTTTTAGAAAGATCTCCTTCGTTTACCTCGCTAATATAACCAAGAACATTAGCAGCACTAGGGGTGTCGTAATAGCGTAAAGAACGTTTTTGGATATAAAACCCGGTGTACTTTCGCATTTTTTCTTGAAGCTTTGCATAATCCTCTTTTGAGAGTTGAGGTACTAAAACT
>CALHVP010000010.1 GCA_938038975.1 uncultured Maribacter sp.
GGTAATCATAAGGATTATAAGACAAACAACAGCAGACGCCCCGTTTCCACTATTAGCGACTAGGTGAGCAATGGCGCCTAGAATAAAGTTCATGAAAAACCCAGCGTATACCCACTCCACCAAGAACTGGTCTTTATTTAAAATAATTATTGCTAAACCTATTAGCTGTGCTACTCCTAGTAATTGTATAAGATAAATAGGATACCCTAATGTTTTAAAAGTGGAAACAACAGAATCATAATTAATGATTGAGTTTAATACAGCGCCAATTACAGCCAACATAAATATACCAAGAGAGATACCGAAAATAATTTTATTAGATTTCATAATGTATGGGTTAAGTTTACGGTAAATCTAGTTACAAGTAGTAGCGCGTAAGACTAGGAATAGTTAGTTTACAGTTTTGTGTAGACCAATCAAGTATTTGTACCTATTAACAAGCGCATATTTAAATCTTGGCTTTGTGAGTTGAACATTTATGCTAAAAAGGAAGACCCTCAATCTTTTAGTCCTCCTTTTTAGCTGTCCAAACAGCTAAAAAATCTCTATTCACCGCATGTGTAGTACCATGTAATATGTCATCTTTAAGATAAAAGCTAGAATTATAGTCGCCAGAGTTATCGCCAGAAATTAAAGCCCCATAAATCACACCTAATTGCGTGTTTATTTGCGCATCTTTTATTTCTACACCTTCACGATAAAAGACTCCGGTAAAGGAATTACCTTCAACTTCGGAAATTTCCATCATTGCAAAATTTGAGTCTGTTTGGTCTTGTGGACTCATATCTAATTTCCATTTTCCAACTAAAACAGTTAAATCTATTTCTGTGGATTGGGCTTTACTTAATTGAGGTACTGATAGGAATACACTAATTAATACTACATACATTGTTTTCATTTGAATAGGTTTTATAATTTGAAGCAAACCTATTCTTCTAAATCTCAAAAAACGGTTCAAATATCTAATTGAAACCTATTTTGCAAAATGTAAGTGGCTCATTTTTAGAATTGAGACGTTATTTTTTCAATTTCAATTCGCTGGGAGAAATACCAAGTTGTTTTTTTATAGCCCTGTTAAAGGAAGACTTAGAGTTAAAACCAGCGTCCATAGCCAAGCTTAATAAGGTGTATTTTGAATTTGTGCTGTCTTCTAGCAATCGTTGCACTTCTTGAACGCGGTAACTATTTACGTAATCGTTAAAACGAACTTGGTTGATTTCGCTTAGACATTTGGAAATTAAATAGGGCTTTATATCTAATTGCATTGCTAAGCTATTTAGAGATAGCTCTTGATTCTTGTAGACTGTATCAACCTCCATTGCGTTTTGTAATTTTCTAGAAATTACATGAAGGCGCTCAAACTCTTCCTTGGTAACTATTGTTTTTATAGAAAGCTCTGGGTCATTTCTACGGGAAAAACCCTCTAAGCCTATCCAATACGATAATACAGCTATACCAATGAAGAAGGGGTAATAATAAAAACGAGTAAAGTAAAAGTAGGACCCTTCATTGGCAGAGGTGTAGACCACCAAATCAACTAAAAGCACCAATAATACAATACTGAAATAGACTAAGAACGAACGAATTATCCGTTTGATCCAAACAAGTTTTTTATCGGCTATTTCAAAATTTATATCTATCGTTTGTAATAGCTTTTCAGATTTGTAGGTGTAAAAAATAATTAGAGCACTTGCTATGATATAAATGGTTGCGTTGTTCATCCAAACCACATAACCATAATAGCCCAGCCAAGACAGGCTCTCTTTAGTGCCATCCCAATACAGGTTTTGCAGCCTAACGAAAATACTAATGCTAATTTGTAGGATAACGGGGAGTAAATGAATCCAGTCCTTTCTTTTAAATTGTAAACGCGGTTGCGTTTGTGCCTTGGTGTAAAAATAGATAAGCGCACCATGAATCCAACTTAGGTCAATCATCACATAATACCAGGAATCGTAATACCCTATGCCAAACAAGCGCATGATTTGGACAAGCAAACGATAGGACAATAGAAATAAAATTGCAGCCAATAGACGGTTGGCCATTTTGTTGTAGGAGACAGACTTAAATAAAATAAAGGCATATATAAGCCCTTGAATTGCTCCAATAGACAAGAGTACTATGATAAGAATCTTACTAAGTTCCAAGATGTGTTAAATGTAAGGGCTACTGTTTGTGTTTGCGGGAATAAAGTTAACCAATAATCAAAGCATTCAAACGCAAGCACAATTTTGAGTAGAAAGCAGGGTCACAAAAAAGCGTTAGTTCTTTAATTTACAATAGGTTAGCTATTTTTTTGTATCTTAGGAATATGGATTTACCAATAGAAGCTCAGAATATCATGTATGCCGTCACTTTTGTGGCTATAGGCTTGGCCCTAGTTGCGTACATAACAAGAAATAGCAGAAACTTCAGAAGCAGTAGAAACAAAAGAGCAAGAAGACAGCATTAAGCCGCTAAGCGCATTATTAAACGCCTACCTAGGCTAAGTGTCGTTTTTTCCATTCCTATACAGTGTAATTGCCTTCATGTAGTTTACAGCGCCTTGCATGGTTAAGTCGTTAATAAACCCATCTAGTTCTGGATGGTTCATTGCTATCCAGCCCACTAAAGCATCCACCTTTTTTCCCCATAGCTCCCAATTTGCCCTAGGACAGTCTAGATTTTTAATCTCGGCTATTTTGCCTTTTTTAAAATGGAAGGTATACCTACAGGTCATAGGGTTGTTATGCAGAAACTCCAATTTGGGAGAACGCATCGTTACAGTAGCAATAGGGTGTTGTCCTTTGTTATCAATTGAAACCAATGTATATTCTGGCCTAAATACAGAGTCCCATTTAAACTTTTCATAGAAGGTCTCTCTAGAGTAGGCCATTCTATAATCTCCCGCGATACTAATCAAACTATCAGAAAGGGTACTTTTTACCTGACTATAGTCTGAATTTTGAAAGCCGCCGTAGTAGGCTGTTATTTGCTCAGTAGGGGTGCTGGTTTTTTCAGCACAACCCATGCTTAGAATTAGAAAGGAAAGAAGTAAAAGATGTTTCATTACATTTTAATTTCATGCGTATTAGTCTAAAAACAGCCAACCAGCAGCAAGAGCTTTCCCCATATATGTTGGCAGTTTAAATCGAGACAATTCATCTGAAAACGCCTTGCCTGT
>CALHVP010000011.1 GCA_938038975.1 uncultured Maribacter sp.
GAAGAAATTGGGATTAAAATACAAGAGCAAGACCTAGAAAAAATTGGTGTTTTTAAGTCGATGCAAAAGCATCATGATACCTTAATAGATAATGAATTTCACCATACCTTTCTTTGTGAACTTAAGGTCCCTTTGCACCAGCTACAAAAACAGGAAAGCGAAGTAGCCGATTTAAAGCTGATTTTTTTGGCTGATTTTGAAAAAAAAATAAAAAAGAGCTTTAAAAAGTATGTTCCTCATACCAATGCCTATTACAAAACCATTATAGAGGCTATAAAAACAAAACTATAGGCTCTCTAAAAATGTATTTACTTCACCAATCTTATATGTTTTCTGTTCTCCAGTTTCCATATGTTTAGCAACAAAAGCGTTATTGCTTAGCTCTTCAGCACCCAAAAGTATCACATAGGGCACCTGGCGATTATTCGCATACTTAAACTGCTTCTGAATTTTAGCGTTGGAAGGATATACGTCCGACTTAATTCCAGACTTTCGTAACTCGTTGGTTAATTTCAAAGAAGCCAAGGCCTCTTTTTCTCCAAAATTCAAACAAAGTACGTCTAAGGATTTTTCTAAGGATTTTGGAAATAGATTCAGTTCTTCCAATACCAAGTAGATGCGATCTAATCCAAAGGAAATACCTACGCCACTCACACCCTTTAATCCAAAAATACCAGTAAGGTCATCATAGCGACCGCCACCACCAATAGAGCCCATCTGAACACCTTCTGGAGCAGCAACCTCAAAAATGGCTCCTGTATAGTAATTTAAACCTCTTGCTAGGGTAACATCAATAGCTAAACTTGCAGATTGCAATCCTAATTCTGATATACTTTCTATAATATAACGAAGCTCGGCTACACCTTTAATACCTTCCTCAGAATTTTGAAGTAATGTTTCAAGGCTATCTAATTGTGCTGTATTACTGCCTTTTAAAGTAAATAAGGGAGCCGCTTTTTCAATGGCAGCATCTGAAATACCCTTGTCTCGCATTTCTTTTTTTACGCCCTCCTCCCCTATTTTATCCAATTTATCCAAGGCCACGGTGAAGTCTACTAGCAAATGTTTAGCTCCTATTACTTCGGCTATACCAGATAAAATCTTTCGATTATTGAGCTTTATAGTAACTCCGTTTAACTTTAAAGCGGAGAATACCGTATCGTATAACTGCACCAATTCTACCTCTTGTAACAGGGAATCTGAACCAACAACATCTGCATCACATTGATAAAACTCTCTAAACCTTCCTTTTTGAGGCCTATCCGCTCGCCATACAGGTTGAATCTGATATCTCTTAAAGGGAAAGTCAATTTCATTCTGATGCATTACTACATAACGTGCAAAGGGCACTGTTAGATCATAACGCAATGCTTTATCTGATAATTTTGGAGCTAAGGAACTAGAATTTTTAGAGCTGTAAGTGACATCATCTACTTTACTAATAAAATCACCTGAGTTTAATATTTTAAAAATTAGACGGTCACCCTCCTCACCATATTTACCCAGTAGTGTATCAGAATTTTCAAACGAAGGTGTTTCAATAGGTAAATAACCAAAAGTTTGAAAATGCATTTTAACAATATCAAAAATATAGTTACGCTTACTTATTTCCTGCGGATTAAAATCTCGTGTTCCTTTAGGTATGGAAGGTTTCTGTGCCATTCGTTTATTTTGCCGTTAAAGTGTGGTTTTACTTTCTAGTCCACCAGAAACGAAAATTAGTTAATCATTCCTAACAAATATAGCCCTACTGTAAATCTCATCCAAAAGAGCAAGCATTTTGTTTACAAACCACTAATGAACTATGGGAAGTATTATATAAAAAGATAGTAAAGAGATTGTTTTAAGTCAAAAATGAAAAACCTATTCTTAATGTGTAGAAAGTGATTTGGTATTTTTATTTTGCCTCCATCATAGATTCAAACCATTGGTACAATTCCCCTTTGGTAATAACCGCACCTTGTTTAATTAATTGAAATTTATCCAAATTCTTATCATCCGTATATGCCTTAGCCGCTGTCATATATTCAACAAAATCTGATGACCAATTTTTCTTAAACCAACTAAATCCAATTGCTGTCGTTAAATCAATTTCTGGATTCATCACCTTTACGGCAGTAAGTTTCATTTCTTTATCAGCCAATTCAAACAAATGCATTTGCTGTGCAGAAATATTCTCTAAATAAATAACTTTACTAAGGACACCTTCCCAAATAAGGTCGCTGAAGACATCCAATTCATCTTCGGCAACTTCTGGGGTGTCTTTCTTTATTTTAGCCCACTCGTCTCCTGTGATGGACTGGGTAGCCAAGAAATTAATGAATTCTGGTTCTAATTCTTCTAGTTGTTCTTTTGTCAGTCGGGTATACTTCATAACTATCAAAAAAATAAGCCCTTCAGAAAACTGAAAGGCTCATATGTTCAAAATACTTAAAATTACTTCTTCTCAGCAACTACTTCAAAAGGGAAGTCTAAAACCACCTCTCTATGTAATCTAATTTGTGCATTATAAGGTCCAGTTCTTTTAACAGAACCACCTAATATGTTTATAAACTTTTTATCAATAGCATGACCCTCCTTAGCAATGGCATCAGCCAAATCTGTAACGGTTACCGATCCAAAAAGTTTATCTCCAGCGCCGGTCTTAGCACCAATTTTTAACTCTAATGCTTTAAGTGCGTCAGCTACTTTATTAGCAGCGTCTACTGCTTTCTTTTCTTTATGTGCTCTTTGCTTCAAATTCTCTGCTAAAACTTTCTTAGCTGAAGATGTTGCCATAGCGGCTAACCCATTAGGGATAAGGTAATTTCTACCATAACCGTTTTTTACACTTACTACGTCGTCTTTAAAACCTAAGTTTTGTACGTCTTCTTTTAATATAAGCTCCATGATTTTTTTCTTTTATTTTAATAAATCACCAACGTATGGCATCAAAGCCAAGTGACGTGCTCTTTTTACAGCTTGAGCTACTTTTCTCTGAAACTTCAAAGATGTTCCAGTAAGTCTTCTAGGTAACAATTTACCTTGCTCGTTTACCAATTTCATAAGGAAGTCTGGATCCTTGTAATCAACATATTTGATTCCGGATTTCTTAAACCTACAATATTTCTTCTTGGTGTTGGTTTCAATATTTAATGGAGTTAAATACCTGATTTCCCCATCTTTCTTTCCTTTTGCCTGTTGTTGTAATGTTGACATAGTACTTAAGCTTTAGCGGTTTTGTTTCTTGTTCTTCTTCTTTCTGCCCACGATATGGCGTGTTTGTCCAGTTTAACGGTCAAAAATCGCATAACGCGTTCATCTCTCCTAAACTCCTGCTCATAAGGTGTTACCACCTCGCCAGTGTTAGTAAATTCGAACAAGTGGTAGAAACCACTCTTTTTGTTCTGGATGGGATAAGCCAATTTCTTTAGGCCCCAATTCTCTTTGGAGACCATCTTGGCTCCATTCTTAATTAAGAAATCTTCAAATTTCTTAACTGTTTCCTCTATCTGTACATCTGATAGAACGGGATTCAAAATGAAAACAGTTTCGTAATGGTTCATAAATATATATTTTGTTTTAAGGAGTGCAAAAATAGCTATTATTTTAAAATAAGTATAAGAAAATACAAAAATCTTCGTTATAGATAGGAATAATATTAATTAAAAGAAACCAAATCTTAATCTATAATCATTGCCATTCACACAATTAACATGACATTGTTTACATCTTTTGTTGCAGTTGAACGTGTTTTTTCAGTTATTTGACGATGATTTAACCCCACAAATCAGCCCTTATGAAGTTAAGAAGTATTATTGTTGACGACTCCTCCATGCAAAGGATGGCCGTCGCAAAGTTGGTAAACAATCATCCCAACTTAGCAATGGTAGCGGAGTACAGCAATGCTATCGAAGCAAAAAATGGTATCAAAAACAACGAAATAGACCTAATATTTCTTGATGTTGAAATGCCAATTATCACAGGATTCGACCTACTGGAGTCCCTAGACAACAGTCCTCAGGTAATTTTAATTACTGGAAAACCGGATTATGCACTTAGAGCTTTTGAGTACGATGTAACAGATTACCTACACAAGCCTATTACTATGGCGCGCTTTGACGCATCTGTCAAAAGAGCAGTAGCTAAGTACGAGCAAGCAAATAGAGTTCTAGAGGATGAAGAGCACATATTTGTAAAGAGTAATTTGAAAAAAAGAAAGGTTATTTTAAACGATATAAAGTGGATAGAAGCCTTAGGAGATTACATTAAATTGGTAACAGACGAAGCAAATATCGTAATCTTATCAACAATGAAGTCTTTTGAAAAACAGCTTCCAGAAGATAAATTCTTACGAATACATAAATCGTACATCGTTAACTTGGAGAAAGTTGAAAAATTCAACAGTAAAAATGTTGAAGTTAGTGGACGCTCCATTCCTTTAAGTAGGAATAAGAAAACAGAATTGGCGGAAGCCCTTAGTAACGTATAACTTTTCGTATGATATAATTCTACATTAAAAAGAAACCGCCAATTGGCGGTTTCTTTTTTTATATATGGTCCACATTATAAATAACACGCACACTTCTATACATAGATATAGCGTTAAAGGACTTTTCTATTCTTCTTATGTTCTGTTTTGTTCTGGCTACAGATTCTCCCTTGGCTATCTTTACCAAAACATGTTTTAAATATTGATTTCTTATTCTGGCCACTGGAGGATATTCTGGACCAAGTACAGTACCCCCATAATTAGTTTTTAAAGCACTACTAAACCAATCTGATGCCTCGTTGAGTACATTATAATTTTTATGCTTAAACGTTATCTTAATGATTCTATTAGCTGGGGGATACTTAAATTGCTCTCGCTCATATACTTGTTCTAAAAACATAGCCTCATATTCCCCAGTAGTAACCTGTTTTAAGATTTGATGATACGGATTATATGTTTGTATTATCACCTTTCCCCTTTTCTTTGTACGGCCTGCCCTACCCGATACTTGAGTTAGTAATTGAAAGCTGCGTTCGTGCGCCCTATAATCAGGGAAATTTAATAATGCATCTGCATTCATTACCCCAACTAGACTAACGTTTCTAAAGTCCAATCCTTTTGTCAACATCTGGGTACCTATTAATATATCTAACTCTTGTTGCTCAAAACGAGTGATGATCTTTTCATAAGCATGCTTTCCTCTGGTAGTATCCAAGTCCATCCTACCCACCTTTGCATCTGGAAAAAGTTTTATAACCTCTTGCTCTATTTGCTCTGTACCAAAACCTTTTGTATCCAAATCTGGACTACCACAAGCTAAACAGCTTTCTGGTAAAGCGGAATGGTGGCTACAATAATGACATCTTAATTGCTTCCTGAACTGATGATATGTTAGACTTACATCGCAATTAGGACATTGTGGTGTATGGCCACAAGTTAAACATTCCAGTATGGGTGCATAACCCCTTCTGTTCTGAAAAAGAATTACTTGTTCTCCCTGATCCAAAGCAGCTGTTATTTCTTCCATTAAACGTTCAGAAAAATGACCTTTCATACGTCTCTTACGCTGTGCCTCTTTTATATCTACCAATTCCATATCTGGCATTAGCACATTACCATATCTTCTATTTATTTCTGCATAACCATATTTACCTGTTTTTACATTGTGGTAACTTTCAACACTTGGTGTAGCAGAACCTAGTAAAATTTGAGATTTATGAAGGTTTCCTAGCACAATTGCTGCATCTCTAGCGTGATACCTTGGAGCTGGGTCAAATTGCTTAAAAGAACTCTCATGCTCTTCATCTATTATTAATAAACCCAAATCTAAAAAAGGTAGAAACAAAGCAGACCTTGCACCAATTACTATTTGTGCTTTATGCTTTGCATAAAGAACATTATTCCATACCTCTACACGTTCCTGAACATTGTACTTGGAATGATAAACCGCAATTTTTTCTCCAAAATATTCTTGTAGTCTGGTGATGAGTTGCGTAGTTAGTGCTATTTCAGGTAAAAGGTATAGTACCTGTTTTTTATGAAGTAGACATTCCTCTATAAGCTTAACATATACTTCTGTTTTCCCTGAGGAAGTAACTCCTTTTAACAAGGTTACCTTCTTATCATCAAACGAGCTTTTAATATCCACAAGTGCCTTTTCTTGATACTCATTTAATTCCTTAATATCAGATACTTCTTTAGTGGCATCAAAATGAACACGATCTACTCGTATCGTGTATTCCTCTAAAATAGCTTTACTTACCAATGATTTAATAACAGCTTTAGAACTGTTACTTGCTATTTCTAACTCATTGGTTGAAATAGGTTTTTTGGTAGCTGCTTGTAATTGAAAAAGGGCAAGTACTACTTGGCTCTGTTTTGGTGCTCTTGTTAAGGATTCTAATAAAGTCTCAAGTGCTTCGTCTAATAGGTATTTATTTCCAAGGCGAACATATGTAACTAATTTTGGCTTGTATAGTTCAAAAACCTCCTCTTTTAGCTTAATCACATTCTTCTCTAGAAGTCGATTTAGAATTGGTAAAACATTCTTACGATCTACAATAGCTGCCACTTCATGGACTTTTAATACAGATTGATGTTGTAAAGCCTCATAAACTAAAAACTCATCGTCCTTAAGCTCGTTTTCATCTACATCACCTTCCATATTCCGTAATACCAAAGTCTCACTTTCTAAAAGAAATGCACTAGGCAATGCACTTCGCATTACCTCGCCTAAGGTGCACATATAATAATCTGCAATCCATTGCCAATGCTTTAATTGAATTTCTGTTACAACGGGTGCATTATCTAGAATTTGATCAATTTCCTTGGCTTCGTACACCTCAGGTGCCGTATTATGAATATGTAGAACAAGACCTGTATAAATTTTAGATTTTCCAAATGGCACAGATACCCGCATACCGGGCATTAGGAGTTGAGCCTCCTGCTCGGTAACGCTGTAGGTAAAATGCCGTTCCAAAGGAATTGGCAGTACAACATTCACAAAATGTTTCATATTAATTTTCTAGTACGCGAAGCCAAGTTTGTGTGCGATAAATAAAGGCTAAATAACCTCTCACCTTAAGTTCATTAGGATTATCAGGATTTAACCAAATCTTACACCTAAAAGTCATTGCTTGTTCTGGATCAAATAAGCGCTGGCCTTTCCACTCGTCATCATCATTCTTTTTAGCTCCTGTAATAATTTCCATACCAACAACTGGGGTGTCTTTTAACTCATCATCACACTTGGTACATAAAGAATTCTCCTTTCCCGGTTCTAATATTTTTTCCACATACCCATACATTAAACCATCCTTCTCATAAATGTTTATAACTCCTTTAGGTTTGCCTGTGCGATCATCTATAGTCTTCCACTGATCAAAAACAGTTTGAGAAGATGCCGTATTGTACATACACAAGAGACAAAAAAGTAAAAGTAGTTTAGGGGTATTGTTCATTCTTCCTTTTTAGTTATTTTTCTTAGTGAATTCAAAGATGCGTTTAATTCAAAACCTAATAATAAGATATTGGAATTTAGCCATATATAGACCATCAAAATAAGTAAACCTCCCAAAGCTCCATAGAGCTCATTATATCTCGCAAATTTTTCTACATAAATACCAAAAAGATAGGACGTTAGAAAAAAGAGAATGGTCGTCATTAATGCGCCTATTGAAAAAAATCGAGCTTGTTTACCTTCTCTGGTACCAAAATAATATAGAATTGCCGTAGTAAAATAAGACAATATGATAAAAAACAAAATCTTAGCTATTTGAACTCCTGTTCTATTTCCTTCCTCCATTACATAACCTCCTAACCTCGATTGAAACTCATCTAGATATACGCCTATATAGACATCAAAATAGATGAACATCACAAAACCAAGAATAATTAGAATAGCTAGTATTAAGCCCACCATCAAGGCAAATAGATATTGTCTGAAAAAATTACGCGTTAAATCTATATGATATGAGGTCTCAAAGCCACCAAAAATAGCGTTTACACCGTTTGCCACTAAAAAGATAGAAAGTATAAAGGCAGACGATAATAATCCTCCACGCTTCTGATCTTTAATTTGCTGAAAAACTTCGCCAAAATATTCTCCTGTTGCAGTGGGTAAAAAAGATTCAAGAAAGGATAAAAAATCGGTATCAAAATTCTCATTCTGTATAGCAACTATATCTAAGAGGTAAGGCACTAAAGTTAACATGAAAATTAACAATGGAAAAATTGCCATAAACAGGCTAAATGCAATAGCACTTGCTCTGGTAGAGAGCGTTCCTTGAATAATACCTACGACATACATTTCTGTAAGGTCGTAAATAGAGAGTCCTTCAAAACCAGGTAATCTTATGTTTTTCAACAACCGAACAAACCAGTTGACGATGGGTATTTTCTCTAATCGCTTCTCTACCTCTAATGACATTTATACCGCTTTTAGGCTTAAGTCTAAATTATAGACCGAGTGCGTTAAGGCTCCTGATGAGATATAGTCTACACCGCATTCTGCATATTGTCTAATCGTATTTTCATTAATACCACCGGAAGATTCGGTTAAGCATGAATCCCCTATTAAACGAACCGCCTCTCTTGTATCTTCGTAATTAAAATTATCAATTAAGATGCGGTAGACTCCATCTGTTTTTAAGATTTCCTTTATTTCATTTAGGTCTCTTGCTTCTACAATTATTTTTAAATCCCTATCAGTTTCTTTAAGGTATCCCTGTGTTTTCTCTATTGCTTTTGTAATACCTCCTGCAAAATCTATATGATTATCTTTTAACATAATCATATCGTAAAGCGCGAATCGATGATTCTGCCCTCCACCAATTTTAACTGCCCACTTCTCTAATGCACGAATACCAGGAGTGGTTTTTCTAGTATCTAATATTTTGGTACCCGTACCCTCCAATAAACCAACAAAATAATTGGTTTTAGTAGCAATTGCGCTCATTCGCTGCATCGCATTAAGAACGAGTCGTTCTGCTTTTAATATACTCTGAGAACTTCCGGTAACATAAAACGCAATATCACCGTAGGCAACTTTACTTCCATCTTCAATTAAAGTCTCCACTTCAAGATTCTTATCCACATAGGTAAATACTTCTTTTGCAAACGCTACTCCAGCCAAAATACCGTCATCTTTAACTAAAAGTTTTGCTTTACCAGTAGCTTCTTTTGGAATACATGCCAGTGAACTATGATCACCATCTCCTACGTCTTCTCGTATGGCATTAGATATAATACCTTCTATCTCTTTACTAAATTGTGCTTCTGAAATCATATATTTTTATTGCCTTCTGCTAAAATACGAATCCATTTTCGGAATTTGATTTACTTTTGATAGTGAATAACGGACATTCAATAATATAAAAGATATACTTATTTATATAATTGAATGAATTACAGTTACTTATACAATTTTTAGGCAAGCCATATATGACGATAAAATTATTAGCTATCGGGAAAACGGATAGCACAGAATTACAACAACTCATTAGCCTTTATGAAAAGCGACTAGGACATTATATCAAATTTGTTTTAGAAGTAATCCCTGATCTTAAAAAAACCAAAAACCTTTCTCAAGATCAACAAAAAGAAAAAGAAGGAGAACTTATTCTGAAAAAACTAAATCCGACAGATGTGCTTATTTTATTAGATGAAAATGGCAAACAATTTAATTCTGTTGAATTTTCTGGTTATGTACAAAAGAAAATGAATTCTGGTATAAAACATCTGGTATTTGTTATTGGAGGACCCTATGGCTTTAGCGATGAAATATATAAAATAGCTTCTGGAAAAATTAGCTTATCAAAAATGACATTTTCGCATCAAATGGTGCGCTTATTTATGGTAGAGCAAGTATATAGAGCTTTTACGATTCTTAAAAATGAACCTTATCACCATCAATAACTAAAATCTTTTATTTTGACTGGGCCCCCAATGAATCAATCATATTTGAAGAAACTTGCTCTAAATCATTAAGCTCGTCTCCAATACAATCTATAAGTTCTTCTTTATGTTTAAGGTCCTTTTCAAGCGTCAAAACGTGTCTTAACTCCTTAATGTTTTTTACATGAGAATTGAAGGCATGCGTTTGATGCCAAGAAATTTCCTTTAATTTCTTATTCTGAACGCTTATTCTTTTTATAGCAGGGTTTATGATAAAAATAATTTCTAACAGAATAATCAAAATAGATAATGCAGCAAGTTCTAATTCTACAATCATTAATGTTCTAACATCGTCTTCTGCCTTCTTTTGAAATTGTGTTACTATCGTATCCATTACAGATACAAAACGATTTACTGCAGTTGACAAGCTATCAAAAGAAACTGTTTCAAGACTGTTTGAGTTCTTTAAGTTAGTGTACATATAATTTATATCTGTATTCAACTTATCAAAATTGTTCTGAATTTCTTGGTCTTCCAAAGGACTCAATCTAGAATCACCATTTTGCAGTGCAAGGTTTGTAGTATACAAGCGTTCTAACCCAAGCTTCATATCGGCATAATTATAATTCAACAAACGACACTCATAGAAATTAGTTAGCACTCTCTGGCCCAGCATTCGCTGTTTACCTGCAATATTAATAAGCAAGGCCGTACGCGCTTGTTTTTTTAAAGAATATTGCGTGATAGACTGTATAACCAAGGTTAGCACAATAATAGTGGCTACTAAGAGGTAATATTTAACAATTTGTTTATTAAAAAATGATAGGTTGAACATTAACTATGCTAAAGATATTTCCTACAATTTAAATAATTTCTTGGGGATTAGTTAATTATTTGTGGTGAGCAGGTCGTTACCTGTTGTGTAAAGCCACTTACTAGGAAGAAAAAATAACGTACCATCAAAATTTAAGTCTAAATTTTGGTAAATGATAAGATTAATAAAGTACCCTAAATTTTATTGTATTATCAACCTTTTTTAAAGCTTGAATCACGTCTTTGTTATATTCCTTGTCCAAATCGGTGATAACATAGCCTACCTCACTATCTGTGGATAAGTACTGACTAGAGATATTTAATTCATACTCAGCAAGCACTTTATTAATTTTGGCCATAATACCTGGTACGTTCTTATGGATGTGTAAAAAACGGTGTGCCTTATTTTGCTTTGGTAGCCGAATATTTGGGAAGTTAACTGCATCTACCGTATTTCCAGAATTAATATAATCCATAATTTTATTTGGTACAAAATCTGCAATATCTCTTTGCGCCTCTTCCGTACTACCGCCCACGTGCGGAGTCAAAATCACATTTGGAAAGCCTTGTAATTTAGTCTTAAAATCGCCATTACTTCCAGGTTCCTCAGGATACACATCTACGGCAGCCCCTCCTATTTGTCCACTTTTAAGAGCATCTGACAAGGCATCAATATCTACAACAAAACCTCTAGACAGGTTAACTAACATGGCACCTGGTTTCATTTGATTGATTTCCCTTTCACCAATAAAATTCTTATTAGCAGGGTTGTCATCTATGTGCAATGTAACTACATCAGAAATAGTAAGTAAGTCCTCTAAAGTGTTACATTTTTTAGCGTTTCCAAGCGCTAAACTATCTTCTACATCATAATAGTAAACACGCATTCCAATTGCCTCTGCTAAAACAGATAGCTGTTTGCCTATATTACCATATCCTACAATACCTAAATTTTTGCCACGTACCTCTCTTGACCCTGCAGCAGTTTTCTGCCATTGACCATTATGTAATTCGGAGCTTCTTGCAAATACGCTACGCATTAACATGATAATCTCACCAATAGCCAATTCTACAACCGATCTCGTATTACTATAGGGCGCATTGAAGACAACAACTCCTTTTTTCTTTGCGTACTCTAGATCTATTTGGGTAGTCCCAATACAAAAAGCTCCTACAACCATTAACTTATTAGCAGCATCTAACACTTTTTGTGTTACTTGAGTTTTAGATCTAATACCTAGCACATGAACTCCTTTAATTTTTTCTATAAGTTCATCTTCTGGCAAACTATGTTTCACTAATTCCACCGAAAAACCATCTTCAGATAAGTTATCAAATGCGGCAGTATGAACATTTTCTAATAAAAGAACTTTAATTCTGTTTTTGGGATAAGATATGTTTCTTGGCAAATCGTTTAAGTATAAAAATTCGTCTAAATTTGGTGTAACATGATCTGCATTGTTAGCAGCTTTGTCTCTATGAACATTTTCTGTGTACGCAAAAAACTTGTCGGCAATTCCTGCTTCTCGCATTACATAATCACTATAACCATCTCCTATGACCTGAACTTCGCCGTCCAAATTCATATCTTTTAGGCATTGTATTTTTCCGTTATGTTGGGAAAGCACATTCTTCTCATCAAAACCAACAATATTACCGTCATTGTCAAAAGCAAAGGTATTCGCATAAACCCTATTAGAAGGTATGTTATACTCTTTGACAATAGGGTCTATAAACTCTTTAAAACCACAGGAAATAACATATATATCGTCTGCGTATGTTGAAAAGAATTCCTTGTTGGATTCTATTGATTTGGATATTTTTTGTCTCAATTCTGCTACAAGAGGAACTAAATCGTCTTTATGAGCATTCAACAACTTAATTCTACTCTCTAGGGATTGGGTAAATGAGATATCACCATCTATTCCTAAATTCGTAATTTTTTGGATTTCCTCAATAATTTCGTTCTTATTTGATTTCCCTTGAAGTGTGATTTCGGCTAACACATCTAGTGCTTCAACCCTAGTTAGGGTACTATCAAAATCAAAAACATATTTTCTTCCCACTCCTATCATTATTGTTGTCACTTGGTTCATAGATATTTTCAAAAGAAATACCTACTTAAAATTAAAGGCCAAAAGTAAAAATTATATCTATCCAATACGTTGTTTACGTCGAAAAAACACAAAAAGCATCTGCTTTGGTTAAAATCAAAGAGCTTTCTACTAAAGAATAAATTAATGCTATGTTCTTATTAGTTGGTATAAAGCAAACCAGTAATGATTGCCAACCCAAAACTTACTAGGGTTCCTATAAGAATATATTCAGTTAATTTTCGACTATTACTTTCTTTTAGGTCATTGAATCTAAAGACAGATTTAGCGGTTATTAAAAGACCAATAGCGTCCCATCTTCCAATTACTATAAACAGCAAAACAAATAGGCGTTCTATAATGCCAATATACTTCCCAGCATTGGGTAGTGATTTATGATCTGTATTTATCTGACCGGACATAGGTCCAAGTAATTTTCCCATTATTACTGCAGATGGAAACGTAACAAAGACTACAGCCAAGAGTAAGGCCCAGTCCATATTTTCAACCATCATAATAAAATGCGCTGGGAGTTCTGCGTAAAAGCAACAAATATATAATACACCAAGATGAAGTAATTGGTCTATAAAAAAGGGAATGCTTTTATTATGAAACCACGGATTAGCATATAATTTCAAAAGATCTATAACCAAATGAGATACAGTTAGAATTACTGCAATTTTCCAAAGATTAAAATCCCACAACACTAATAAATATAGTGCAAAGTGAATAAAAACATGGAAATAAAGATATTTGGATTTAACTTTATTAGCCTCTTTATGAATAACCCACTTTACCGGTTGTAAAACAAAATCTCCAATTAGATGCGCGAGTAAAAGTTTTATAAAAATCACCATATTTTAAATTTCCTTAATTATGTTTTGATAATAGGCTAACACATCTAAAATCAAATCTAAACGAGCACGTTTTATACGTTGACTTACGGCAGATTGTTTTATATCTAGTTTTTTAGCAATCTCTTTTTGAGATGCATTTGGGTGATCTAGAACTATAGACACAATTTCTGCCGAGACCACGCTCCAACCATCCATAAAATCCAAAGCTAAACGCAGCATGAGGTTTAAGGTTTGATCATGTGATTCGTTACCTGTTGCGATACTAAGATTTACTTTACTCTCCTTTAAAGACTCAAATTTTCTGCCAGAACGTTGGTGCGCTGTACCATTCGATTCACTAACTCCTGTTCCTACATACGTTTCAAGACCAATACCAATTCCCATTCTAACATCCAGTCCCTTGACAGATTTAAGAAGGGCCTTAATGCGTATCGCAGATAACAACGCGTTGGCTTCATTTACCTTTAACTGAAATTCATCTCCCCTATAAATTTCCCAATACATTGGAGCTGGACCAAATGCTGCAAAATAATTCTTTAAATCTCCAATCCATTCTGATGATGGATGGTTTTCTGAATTAATAATATCTCCTGTAATAATTGCTATCATAATAATTAACTATTATGCTAATATATTAAAAAATAAGCTAAATAAGTAATATTATAAATTATAAGTATTTCAGTGAATGTCTAATCGCTTAAAACCACCTTCTTGTGCGAGACATGTAATCCTTGAATTGTTTTCCAAATTTCTCTAGCAACATTCGTTCTTCTGAAATAATTTGAAACTTGTTCATATATCCTACAAATCCTGCAGCTACCATTGTATTAAAAGCATTACTTAACACAAGACCCAATGCCAATAGCAGTAACAACATTGCAAAATACATAGGATTTCTAGAAACAGAAAATACCCCATTAGTAACCAAAGAAGAGGCTTTCTCTGGTTTCGTTGGATCTACAGTAGTCTTTTTAAAATAAAATTGTCCTAGGCTTATCAAAGAAACAATCACAGCTAATCCAATTAAAATCTTCACCAAAACTAATCTTCCAAAGAAATCAAAAAATCCAAATGGTAATACGGTATCTAATACATACATAATTAAGGCAAAACAGAAAAAAACAATAACAGGTGGCAATTTTAACTCCATTCTATAAAATTAGTACATTTGAGACTGTCAAAAACGTAAAATAGATAGAAAAATTTAAAAATGAAGCTCGTATTCGCAACTCATAATCCGAACAAATTAAAAGAAATACAAGCTATTGTTCCTGATTATATCACATTAGTATCCTTAAAGGATATTGGTTGTTTTGAAGATATTCCTGAAACCGCAAATACCCTACAAGGTAATGCAAAGCTAAAAGCAGATCATATTACCAACAACTATAATTTGCCTTGTTTTGCAGACGATACGGGTCTACTGGTAAACGCACTAAATGGCGAACCGGGTGTTTATTCTGCAAGGTATGCAGGTGAAGAAAACGATGCAAACGCCAATATGGACAAACTACTAAAGAATCTCTCTAATAAAATAGACAGGTCAGCATCTTTTAAAACATCAATAGCCCTAAATATTAATGAAGACACTCTATACTTTAATGGCTTTGTAGCCGGGCAAATTACAGAAACCAAGAATGGAGAAAAGGGATTTGGGTATGATCCCATCTTTATGCCTAACGGATATGAGCAGACATTTGCACAGCTACCTTTGGAAATAAAAAATCAAATTAGTCATAGAGGAAAGGCATTCTTGAAACTTATTACCTATTTAAAGACATTAAATGTTAACATCTAAAAATAATAATGATACAGTAGAAGTATCAGTTGCCTCCGAACGTGCGGAAGCCATAGGAGGTGTATTAATTGCATTTTTTGCTGCATTGATGGCTATAGCACAAATGGTGAATGGAGAATTAGAAGAAGAAATGATGATTGCTCATAACAAAGTAGTCAATTACTCTAGTTGGTATCAATCCAAGAGCATTAAGGAAAGTCTTAAAGAAAGTGAACTTGATTACCTATCTGCGTTGCTAGAGAGTGGAATGGTTGTGGAAGAGAAGAAAGCTGTCATTATAAAAAAAATAAATGTAGTACAAGATCAAATTGAAAAGTATGGTGCTGAAAAAATAGAAATCTTACTAGGATCCAAACAAGTAGGTGAAGCAAACTGGATTCAAGATTTAGACGGCGAAATGGGTAATATTACAGGTGTCAAAGAATGGGAAAAATTAGCAGATAAATACGACAATGCAACAAAGAAGTTTGATTTAGGCATGCTTTTTTTTCAGATAAGCATTGTCCTGGGCGCTGTTTGCATCATTATATACGATAATCCAAAATTGCAAAAAACCTTTATTGTCATTATGGTTATCTGCGGAATCCTAGGTATTATGATGTCCAGTTATGGATACAGTTTAGCCCCTTAAAATTAGACTAAAAATATAAATTATTTCATTGTCATTAATTAGTAGTACCTTTGCAGCCAAATTAACGCCGCTGGTATAGCATGTGTTGCACTGAGTCTCAAAGGTTATATACGATAATCGCTCTAAGCAACATTCTTATTTGCGATTAAGTATATATATTATGACAAAGTTTGAAGCACTGGGACTCCAAAAGTCCTTATTAGATGCTGTTGCGGATTTAGGTTTTGAAACCCCTTCCGAAGTACAGGAAAAAGCCATCCCAATTTTATTAGAAAGTGAGACCGATTTAGTGGCTCTTGCACAAACAGGAACCGGTAAAACGGCAGCTTTTGGGTTTCCATTAATTCAAAAAATAGATAGTAACAGTAGAACTACTCAAGGGTTAATTCTTTCCCCAACACGTGAGTTGTGTTTACAGATTACTAAAGAAATGCAAGCATATTCCAAATATGAACGCAATATAAATGTAGTTGCCATATATGGTGGTGCTAGCATTACCGATCAAGCAAGACAAATTAAGAGAGGTGCGCAAATTATTGTTGCAACACCTGGTAGAATGAAAGATATGATCAGTAGACGTCTTGTGGATATCTCCAAGATTGACTACTGTATACTTGATGAAGCAGATGAAATGCTGAACATGGGCTTTATGGAAGATATTAAAGATATTCTTTCAAATACGCCTAATGAAAAATCGACGTGGTTGTTCTCTGCAACAATGCCTAGAGAAGTTTCTGTTATTGCAAAGAAATTCATGCATTCCCCACAAGAGATTACAGTGGGTGCTAAAAACTCTGGAGCTTCAACTGTACAACATGAGTACTACGTTGTTGGAGGTAGAGATCGTTACCCTGCTTTAAAAAGATTGGCTGATACTAATCCAGATATATTTTCAGTTATTTTCTGTAGAACGAAACGTGATACACAAAAAGTTGCTGAAAACTTAATTGAGGACGGCTACAATGCTGGCGCTCTGCATGGAGATTTGAGTCAGAACCAACGTGATTTGGTAATGAATTCTTTTCGTAAGCGACAAATTCAAATGTTAGTTGCTACCGATGTAGCGGCACGTGGTATTGATGTTGATGATATAACTCACGTAATAAATTACCAATTACCAGACGAGATTGAAACCTATACACACCGCAGTGGTAGAACAGGTAGAGCAGGTAAATCTGGTATTTCAATGGTTCTAATTACACGTAGTGAACAACGTAAGATAAGAGCTATTGAAGGTAAAATTAATCAGAAATTTGAATTGAAAAAAGTTCCTTCTGGTTCGGAAATTTGTGGTATCCAATTACATCACTTAGCAAATAAAATTAAGGATACAGAAACTAATTCAGATATTGATAGCTATTTGCCAGCCATCAATGAAATCTTAGAAGGTATTGACCGTGAAGAGTTAATCAAGAAATTAATTTCTGCTGAATTTACCAGATTCTCTAATTATTACAACAAGTCTAAAGACTTAAACTCTTCTGATAACGGAAGAGAAAGAGGGGAACGTAGCGAAAGAAGTGATGGAAGAAGAGGTGGTGAAACACCAACAAGTGGATCTGTTCGTTATTTCATCAATATTGGTGAGAAAGATAGTTATGACTGGATGTCTTTAAAAGATTTTATTAGAGATACCGTTGGTCTAGATCAGGATGATGTTTTTAAAGTAGACGTAAAAGAAAGTTTCTCCTTTTTTAATACAGACGCAGCGGTCACAGAGAAAATATTAAGCACATTTACAGAATTTAAAGTAGATGGTCGTTTTGTAAACGTTGAAGTTTCTAAAAACCCAGGTGGTGGCGGAGGCGGCAAACGCAGAAGCGGCGGTAGCAGTTTTGGCGGAGGCGGCTTTAAAGGCAAAAGAAATGGCGGTGGTCGCAGAGATGATGACCGTGGCGCCAGTAAAGGAAGAAGCAGGGAAAGAGGGAAATCTGAAAGCCCTAATTCTGGTAAAAGAAGAAGCCAGCAAAGAAAAGGTGATTTCTTTTAGTTAATTGTATATTAAAAAATACGCTTCGGCGTATTTTTTTTGGTTTGTTTGCAAACTCAAACACGTAACATAATTTTTGATGGGTAGATTTCTAGCGTTTTTCCTTTGTTTTGTCTCTCTTTCGGCTTTCTCACAAGAAAACTCTGAAAACGGCAGCATTAGTGCCATAGTAATCAATGCCCAGACAGAGGTTCGCATGGAAAGTGTGCACGTAGTTAATCTAAATCAAGTTACGGGTACCATAACTAACGAAAAAGGAGAATTTGCCATAACAGCTGCAGTAAACGACACCTTATATCTATCATTTCTTGGTTTTAAGGCGCAGAAGATTCGCGTAACTAACGATATGTTCAAATTTAAGGATACCAAAATAGCCTTAACAGAACTAGCGTATGCTCTAGAAGAAGTTATCGTTAGACCTTATCAATTAACTGGGTACTTGGAAATAGATGTGAAAAATCTACCAATTAATAATGCATATCAATATAGCATATCAGGTTTATCAGTTGCCTATGAAGGTGGTAATAAGAATCCAAGTGCAGTAACAAAAGTACTAGGTGCCATTCTAAACCCAGCTGACCTTTTACGTAATCTTTTTGGTAAGAAACCTGCTCAAATGAGAAAATTACGTCAGATGAAAGAGGACGAGCAAATCAGAAATTTATTAGCCTCTAAATTTGATCGTGAAATTTTAACTGAATTCTTACAACTAGAAAAAGTAGATATTCAAGATATTCTTAATAACTGCAATTACTCCAAGTCCTTTATTACTACGGCAAATGACCTTCAAATTCTAGATGCCATAAGCGGTTGCTATGAGGAATTTAAAGTATTGAATAGAAAGAAATAAAATTTTTCGATTCCAACTGCATTTTATAGCTTTAGGCCAAATAGAACATCTATGAAACGCCTGCTTACTATTGTTGCCCTAATTCTCGTCATTTCTTCCTGTAAAACAAAAACTAAGGAACCGGAAAAAACACTATCCTTAGCTACGGACAGTATTGTAATTCCTGAAAAAAAGATTCCTTTCGTTTGGGATGGTGCAAATATCTACTTTTTACTTACTGATAGGTTTAATAATGGCAATGCTAGCAACGACATTAACTTTGACCGCAACAACCCTGCCGGTAAGCTTAGGGGCTTTATGGGCGGAGATATTCAAGGAATTACTCAAAAAATAGAGGAAGGTTATTTTACAGATTTGGGTATTAATGCAATCTGGTTTACCCCTGTAGTAGAACAAATACATGGAGATACAGATGAAACTACAGGAAACACCTACGGTTACCATGGGTACTGGGCTAAAGATTGGACAGCTATAGATCCAAATTTTGGAACTAAGGAAGATTTAGGACAACTTGTAGAAACCGCCCATGACAATGGTATTAGAGTATTGTTAGATGTTGTATTAAATCATACAGGCCCAGTAACAGACAAAGACCCTGTTTGGCCAAAAGAGTGGGTTATTACAGATCCTACGTGTGCCTTTACTACGTATGAAAACACTACAAATTGCACACTAGTTGATAATTTACCAGATATTCTTACCGCTTCTGACGTGCCTGTAAAATTACCAGATGCACTTATGGCAAAATGGAAAAAAGAAGGAAGACTAAGTGCAGAATTGGATGAACTACAACTCTTCTTTGATAGAACTGGATACCCTAGGGCTCCTAGATTTTACATTATTAAATGGCTAACGGATTATGTGAATGAATATGGTGTTGATGGTTTTAGAGTAGATACTGTAAAGCATGCAGACGAAAAAGCATGGGCAGAACTCTACAAGGAAGCATCTTATTCTTTTGAGATATGGAAGAAAAAAAATCCTAAGAGCAAATTAGATAACAACCCATTTTATATGGTAGGTGAAGTTTATAATTATGGCATTTCTGGAGGACGAGAGTTTGATTTTGGAGATAAGAAGGTTGATTATTTTGATTATGGATTTCATAGTCTGATCAATTTTGAACTAAAGAACGATGCGCTTCAGGATTATGAGGACATTTTTACGAAATACAGTAAACTTCTTCATACCAAATTGAAAAATAAAAGTGTGGTAAACTATTTAACCTCACATGATGATGGCCAACCATTTGATCAAGAACGAAAAGACCCTATAAGGGCTGCTAATGTACTTTTATTAACTCCAGGCGCCTCGCAAGTTTATTATGGAGATGAAACCGCTAGAAGCCTTGTTATTGATAGTACACAAGGTGATGCTACCTTAAGATCGTTTATGAACTGGGATGAGTTGGATAGTTTACCAAAAACAAAAACTACACTAGCTCATTGGCAAAAATTAGGTACGTTTAGAAATAATCATCTTGCCATAGGAGCTGGGAAACATGAAAGACTATCTAAAAAACCATATGTCTTTAGTAGAACCTACATAAAAGATGATTTTAAAGACAAAGTTGTCGTAGGACTAGATTTACCAATAGGAAAAAAGAGCTTAAACGTTAAAGGATTCTTTGGTGATGGAACTACACTATATGATACATATTCTAACACTGAAGTTATAGTCACTAAAGGAAAAGTAAGCTTAGATAATGAACACACCATAGCCTTGCTTGAGGTACAAGAGTAAAATGCCGATAGTAAATCTTATCCAGAGACAATTCTAATCCTGTGATCTACACCCAATACGGTTACCTTCCGTATCTACAAATAAGGCCATAAAGCCTTGCCCTGGTGCTATTTCTGTTTTCATTTTAAGAATGGTACCGCCAGCTTTGGTAACCAAATTCAAGGTATTGATCATATCGGTTAAAGAAAAATACAACAAAGCGCCCTGTGTTTTGCTAGGCATATAGGCTTCGTGCTTCATAAGCGAGCCACTTGCTCCTTGTTGGTTAGATGAGTTTGGAAACAATCCCATTTGTAATCCTCCAAAATCTTGAATCGTTATAGAAATATCAAAAATAGCTTCATAAAATAATTTAGCTCGCTTCATATCTAAAACAGGTATTTCAAACCAGTTTACCATCATATGTGATTGTTTATCCTTCAATTATAGTTTTTAAATTTTGCAAACCCTCTTCAAAATCTTTACCAACCATTTTATCCATGCCTATAAAAAGAGTAACAATACTAAAAGGAAATGTATTACTGCCCGAAAACCCCCATGTCACTTTACATTTATGAGTAGAATCTTCCAACAAAGTTAAGTAACAATCCGATTGTGATTTCCATGGTTTTAAGAACCGAAGCTTCCCCTCTACCCTTTCTCCATCTATTATTTTAGTAAGTTCTTGCTCTCCTTCTCCTACATCTCTATTCCCTTTCCAATGACTAATAGCACCTACTGTTCCGTCTATACCAATGAGCTTCGTTTCCATGTTTTTATCTTTTTTCATCCATGGGGACCAGCTTCGTTGTTTTACTAAATATTGCAAATGCGGAAATATTAGTTCCTTAGTCCCATTTATTTCTATGATTCTTGATACGTTATATGCTTTGGGTGCTATCATGGCAAGTAAAGCAATCAGCACTACGATTCCTACAAGAATATAAATAAATGTATGCATTTGATTATCAGTTAGTTAATTTATTTTTAAGGTACATAAAAAATTACTATTCATTCAAATATCTTTCCAATATCATATCAATACTTTTAATAGACTTTTTTGTCCATTCTAAACGTTTTTCTAGTTTCTCAGTTTCAGTAAGCTGCCAAAGAAGATTGGTTTTAGTTAACTTTTCACTTACATGCTGTAGAATAATTGCAGCAGCAACAGAAATATTTAAACTTTCTGTAAAACCTTTCATAGGTATTTTTAGAAACCCATCCGCTTCCTTTAGAACCTCCGCACTTAATCCATCTCGCTCAGTTCCAAAAAACAAAGCTACTTTTTCCTCTATTGGAAAATCTGGCAAAATTACCGAATCGTCATGCGGTGTAGTTGCTATAATTTTATAGCCCTTTTTCCTTAAGGTTTTAATACAACTCGTGGTATCCTTGTATCTATGAACATCTACCCATTGTTGGGCACCCATAGAAATATTTTTGTCCAATTCATTTCTATTTCTATTTTCAATAATGTGCGCCTCTTGAACACCAAAAATATCACAACTACGAATTACTGCACTAGCATTATGAAGCTGAAATACATCTTCTAAAGCAACTGTAATAAATTTTGTGCGATTCTCAAGAATAGAGATAAAACGTTCTCGACGCTCTATGGATATAAATTCTTCCAAATAAACTAAAAGCTCATTTTCTTCCATAAATCCAAGATAATAAAAATGTATTTATAGTGGCTTTAATTTTATTATAGTCACAAAACTATATTACACTGTATGGGTATAAGAAACATATTATTTCCTTTAACGATTACCTGATGAAAAGGAAATATCACTAATAAATAGTATATTTTTAAAGCAAAATAAGCAAAGTGAAACATATTGTAGTGTTAACTGGAGCAGGAATAAGTGCTGAAAGTGGACTAAAAACATTTAGAGATGCTGATGGATTATGGGAAGGGCATGATGTTATGGAGGTAGCAACACCTGAAGGCTTTGCAAAGAATCCTGAACTTGTCTTAAAATTCTATAATCAAAGAAGGGCTCAACTATTAGGAGTGAAACCAAATGTGGCACATGAAGCGCTAGTACAACTAGAAGAAAAATATAAGGTCACCATAATTACACAAAATGTAGATGACCTACATGAAAGGGCGGGTAATAGTAATGTAGTGCACTTACACGGAGAGCTATTAAAAGTAAGAAGTACCATATCTACTAATAAACCCATAAATTGGACCCAAGATCTTCTATTAGGAGATGTATGCGATAAGGGTTATCAATTAAGACCACATATTGTTTGGTTTGGAGAAGAAGTGCCTCTTTTGGATAAAGCAATAGAAATTACTCGCAGAGCGGATATACTCATTATTATCGGAACTTCTATGCAAGTATATCCTGCGGCTAGTTTAATTGATTTTATAAAAGCTAACACTCCTGTTTTTTTTATTGACCCAAAACCTAGTATATCAGAAAAAACTAAAAGGAATCTTAGAATTGTTTCTTCAAGTGCAACTGTTGGAGTTCCTGAAATAGTGACTTTACTCTTGGAGCAAAAATCATAAATTCAATAGCGAAGCAAAAGTAAAATACCAATACATGACTATTGAAGAATTAAATACTGCACTAGACTATGTAGACCATACACGTGAAAAACGCACTCAAATGGCTAAATTAGTATTAGATAATCCAAACACAATACAGCCATTACTAGCTATAATAGGGTTAGAGAAAATTCCACTAAGCTCAAGAGCGGCTTGGATTTTAGAACTGGTAATACGACAAGAGTCCAATCTTATATATCCTTATATAAATTCTTTTAGCCTGCTATTAAGTACAATAAGCTTAAACTCATCTGTACGGCCAATGGCTAAAATATGTGAGATTTTAGCACACTCATATTACAGCAAAACACCAAACCAAAGCAAGAATGATATCACGAAGAAGCATCTAGAAAGAATAACCACATGCTGTTTTGATTGGTTAATTGGTGACTATAAAGTTGCTGCGAAAGCATATGCTATGACCACATTGCTTTTATTAGGTAAAGAATTCGAATGGGTTCATCCAGAATTGAAGATTATTTTAGAACAAAACTATGTAAATGGCAGTGCAGCGTACAAAGCACGTGCGCGAATGACGTTGAAAAAAATCAAGTAACTTACCTACTGATACTTAACTGTGTAGTATTTCTAAAACTCTTCTGCATCATCCTTTTAAACTGCAAGGGTAATAGGTATATTTGTGCGCTTTAGTACAAATTAAAACTATCCGCATGTCATTAAATGAATTAAATGCCATTTCTCCTATAGACGGTCGTTATAGGAACAAAGTAGCAAGCCTAGCGCCTTATTTTTCAGAAGAAGCACTAATAAAATATAGGGTTCTAGTAGAAATAGAATACTTTATAGCGCTATGTGAAATCCCTTTACCACAACTAGCTAATTTTGACCATAACAAATTTGCTGCATTAAGAGAAATCTATTCTAATTTTGATACAAAGGATGCAGAAGCAATAAAGGAGATAGAAAAGACCACCAATCATGATGTGAAAGCGGTAGAGTATTTTATCAAAAAAGCATTTGATACACTTGGCCTTTCTTCATTTAAAGAGTTTATTCATTTTGGATTAACCTCACAAGACATAAACAATACAGCGATTCCTCTTTCTATTAAAGAAGCGATGAACGCTGTTTATGTGCCTCATTATTTTGAAGTAGTAAAGCGATTGGAAGAGCTCGCGGAAGAATGGGCAACTATTCCTATGTTAGCTAGAACACATGGACAACCGGCATCCCCTACTCGCCTTGGAAAGGAAATATCCGTTTTTGTTGTGCGCTTAAAGGAACAGTTTAATTTATTAAATGATATTCCAAGTGCTGCTAAATTTGGTGGTGCAACTGGAAATTTTAATGCACATAAAGTAGCCTATCCAGGTATTGACTGGAAGGCATTTGGAGGTAAATTTGTTCAGGAAAAACTAGGCTTACAACATTCTTTTCCTACTACTCAAATAGAGCATTATGACCATATGGCGGCGCTTTTTGATACTTTAAAACGTATCAACACTATCATACTTGATTTAGACAGAGATTTCTGGTCTTATGTTTCTATGGATTATTTTAAACAAAAAATTAAGGCAGGCGAAGTTGGTTCTTCTGCGATGCCACACAAGGTAAATCCTATTGATTTTGAAAATTCTGAGGGTAATATAGGTATGGCAAATGCCATTTTTCAACATTTATCAGCGAAACTTCCAGTATCAAGATTACAAAGAGATTTGACAGATAGTACCGTTCTTAGGAACGTTGGTGTGCCTTTTGCGCATACGATAGTAGCTTTTAAATCCACGTTAAAGGGATTAAATAAACTATTATTAAACAGAGAAAAGTTTGAGCAAGATTTAGAAAATAACTGGGCAGTGGTTGCAGAGGCTATTCAAACTATTTTACGTCGTGAAGGTTATCCTAACCCTTATGAAGCGCTGAAAGGACTTACAAGAACCAACGAAAAGATAAACCAAGTATCTATTGGGAATTTTATAGACACTTTAGAAGTCTCCAACGCTATTAAAACAGAGTTAAAACAGATAACTCCAAGTAACTATACCGGTATATAAGTACCATAGTTGATTTAATTCAAATAAAAAAAGACCGCATATTTGCGGTCTTTTCTTTTTCTAATAAACAGCATCTGTTTATTTATTAATCTGTACTTCATGTGGATAAGGAATTTCAATACCCGCTTTATCTAATGCCAACTTACAGTTTTCATAAGTTGCAAAATAAACATCCCAATAATGTTCTGGCTTACAAAATGGACGCACTGCAAAGTTTACAGAACTATCTGCCAACTCCATTACGTTAACTGATGGTGCTGGATCTTTAAGTACCAACTCATTGGAAGTTAAAACCTCCAATAATACATCTTTAGTCTTCTTAATATCTTCGCCATATCCTACTCCTATTACAGTATCTACCCTAATCTTACCTTCAGCAGTGTAGTTTGTAATATTTCCATTAGCCATTGCTCCATTAGGGATAATCACCAATTTATTATCTGGTGAAACAATTTTTGTTGTGAAAATCTCTATCTCCTTGACCACACCAAGAGAATCTTGTGCTTCAATTAAATCACCAATTTTGTAGGGTTTAAAAATAATTAGCAAAACTCCACCTGCAAAATTTGAAAGTGAGCCTTGTAACGCTAATCCAATTGCCAAACCAGCAGCTGCAATAACTGCCGCAAAACTAGTAGTTTCTACGCCTAACGTAGATATTACAGTAATAACTAAGAAAATGGTTAAAGCCCATTTTGCTAAATTCAATAAAAACTTCTGAAGAGATTTATCATAATCTTGCTTCGTCATTACATTTCTTACCGCTTTGATTATTCTTTTGATAACCCAAGAACCGATAATGTATATAAGAATTGCCTTTAAAACAGGTACCCCGTAGCTCTCTACATAACCCATTATTGTTTCCATTGATACGTTTTCCATAATTGTTTCTAGTTGTTTGCTATTATTATTTGTTCATTTTTTAAGACACAAATATAAACAGAAGGTCACTAGTTATGAATAAATAATAGTGAGTTAAAAAAGAAAGAACCTATTTTGCTTTCTGCAAAATAGGTTCTTTAAGTACTAAAAACGAAATACTATTTCTTGAAAAAATCTCCTAAATCACCTAAACCTTCTCCGTTAAAGTCAGATTTTTCTAATGCTTGTAATAACTTAACAAAATGAGCTGGATTCATTTCATTTCCTAAAACACGAACCAAAGCAAACCCTTTGTCCTTGTTGTCACCAAATATAATAACTTCATCTATGGCGTCATCGTCTCCCTTAAATCGTATACTGGCGCGTCCAAACTCCGTATTCATTTTCATAAGTTCTTCATAATCGTCATTAACAAGTATAGCTCTTACCTTCTTTTTCTCTGCTTTATAAGCTTCTACATTATCTTCTGTTTTTTTAAAGGCTAATATGTTCAACTTTTTTAAGGATTCATAAGCTGTTTTTTGCTCCTCATTTAATTCAGCAGCATCTAGATTTAAAATGCTGGTAGGAATATCAAAAGCTAAAAAACTAGGGTTCTCTGTATTATCTACATAATACTCTTGTAAACTCTGCGTAGAAGAGCAAGATGACAATACAATTGCCCCTACTAACAGTAAACTTCTAATTATTTTTTGCATTGCGTTTTGTTTTAATTTCTTTAATTGAGAATACCCATACTACTTAGATATATCTAAATAGTATGGGAACTCTATGTTGAGAAGTTTTATTTACCTGCTTCATTTAATTCCTTTGGCAGATTCATCTTGTTTGTCAGCGTTCCAATTTTATTCAAATCGATATCTCCAGTAAGACTAACTAAGACAGTTTCTAATTTTCTACCGTGATGGCCTATTTCTGTGTTTTCTAAGCCAGACACAAACATTAATAGCTCTGTTACGTGGTCTTTTTTTCTACCCTCTCTAACATAGAACTTCACGTTTACATCTTTATCTTTTACTCGCATTAACTCTTCAAGCTTTGAAGATTTAAGATATTTCTTTACGGTATTAGCCATATCAGCAGAAACCTTCGAATCTTCCGTCATAAATACCTTAACACCATTAAGGCCGCTTGCGACTTCCATAAATTCCTTTGCTTCTGCGTCATCGCTCATAGCACCTAAACTAGAAGCCAATTCTATTAAGCCTTTATTTATGATAATTGAACCTACTTGATCCATATCTTCATACTTGTCAAAGATAGATTGTGAAAAACCACATGCTGGTAAAAGTGCTACTAAAAATACTACTACTAATTTTTTCATGATTGTTGTTTTTAAGTTCTCCTTTAAATTTTAGAAGAATGATTATTGATTGATGAATTATTACTCTTGATTTATTGTAAAGAACATACTTAGTCTCTACGGTTTTAATGATTACTTATTCTTTTTGGATGCTTTCCCCAATTGGTCACCGCCTGGCAAATCCATTTTTTCAGTTAATTTAGAAACAGACTTTAGATTAATATCTCCTGTCAAAGAAAGCAGAACAGTCTCCATTTTCTTTCCATTAATATCTATGTCCATATCCTTCATGCCAGTTACAAACATTAAGAGTTCTTTTACGTGATCAGAATCCTTACCCTCTTTCACATAAAACTTAACGTTAGAACCACCATCTCTAATGCGCATTAATTCCTCAAAACTTGAGCTACTTAGACGCTTGGTAACCCAGCTATCTACGTCCTTTGTAATAAGAGCATCCTCTGTAGTAATTACTTTAAAACTAGTGATAGAATTCACAAGGTCAAAGAACTCACGAGCTTCTGGTTCATCAGCGTTAACGCTCATTTTGGCTAACATCTGAAACATTTTGGGTTGCATAGCAACAAAGGTTACTTTGTCATCATCTTCATATTTTTCAAAAATATCCTGTGCCTGCACAAAAAATGGTGCAATTGCTAAAACTGTTAATACTAGTATCTTTTTCATGTTATTTTATTGTTTAATTAAAAATTTATTTGTGCTTACTTCAAATTCCTCTAAATGATATATTTGTTCTGTTCCTTTATTAAAATTCATTGCTAATAAGGCAAACGCCTCTTGCGCAGATGCAATTTCTTCTGCTGTATATACTTCTTCCAGATTATCTGAAGACACTGTAGAAGAATTAAAGTAGATACCCGCCATAAAAACTACTACTGCAGCTATAGAAGCCCATTTGTATATGTTTTTTCTTGGATTTACTTGTACCTGTTTAGTGTAACGCTCTTCCTTAGCTTGGGAGAAGTAGTTAAACATAGGAGTATATTGTTCTAAATGTGTTGCCACATTATCACTTAAAAAATAAGACCTTAAAACTTCCTCTTCAGCAACTGTAGCAGTGGCCTCAAAATACTTTTCCAATAATTGTTCTATTCTATCCAATTCCATATCGATGCTTTTGCGTTAACTTTTCTCGTACTGTTTTCCGTGCCCGCGATAAGGCTACTCGTATTGCTGTGGGTTTCATGTCCAATAATGCTTCTATCTCTTCATATTCATATTGTTCTACATCTCTTAATTGTAGTACCAATTTTTGTTGCTCTGGCAACTCTTCCATAATTCGTTGTACCCAATTTATACTATCCTTTGCTTCTACTTGATTCTGCAAATTACTACTGTCATCACTGTAATTACTGTGTACCAACTTTAAATTACTTGCCTGTTTTGACTTTAATCTATCCAAGCAAAAATTCTTTGTCATCGTCATGGCAAAAGCTTCTACACTTTTATAACCATCCATTTTATTTTTTTTAGACCATAACTTTAACAATATCTCCTGCGTAGCATCTTCAGCTTCCTCTGTGGATACTAAAAGTCGTTTCGCTAACCGGTACAACTTATCCTTAAAAGGCATTACCACATTTAAAAATTCAGATTGCTTCATTAGGTTTAA
>CALHVP010000012.1 GCA_938038975.1 uncultured Maribacter sp.
TGAAGTGATGGCACTAGGATTCGAACCTAGGACCGCCTGCTTAGAAGGCAGGTGCTCTATCCAGCTGAGCTATGCCACCATTTTTAAGATGGGTGCAAATGTATTAAAAATTATATCCCTGTAAAACCAAAACCATGCAAAAAATAGCATAAAATGTAAGTGACTAATTTCGTGATCTATATATTCGAATATTTTTCGGAGTGATTTCAAGTCTATTTACTTGAAAATAAACTAAATAGAGGTTATTGTGTCTAAGTAGATGAGGAGCGATTACTTTCATACCTATCGTAGTTTTCCCAAATCTGATCTAAAACTTTTAGAAAAATATCAAATTCTTCTTCACTTATATTTTCGGTACTCATACTACGGATTTCAGTAATCAAAGGCATGGCACGCTGCATAAGTGCTTCACCTTCCTGTGTCATAACAAGCTTAAACCGCTTTTGGTCCTCTCTAAATCTAGATTTATTTAAAAAGCCCTTTTTACATAAACCGCTGATTACTCTAGAGGTAGTGGCCCTGTTTCTAAAATTAGTGTTGCTTATTTCTGCTTGTGAAGCATCTACGCCAAGCAAATGGACTCTACGTAGTATAACCCATTGCTCTATAGTAAGGTCAATATTATTTTCAGAAAAAGCAGCAAGAAACGATGCCTGTACCTTTTTTAAGGTACGGTCCAAGTACACACCAAAACCTTCTGTTCGATCCATAAACTATCGTTCTATGGTTCAAAAATAAGGAGAAAAAACAAAATATTGTTGTTGATGCAACAATATTGAAAATTTATAGTATTTTTGGAAGGCATAATTTAAGATAACTAATGATAAAAGGACAGGAAGCAGATAGTACTTTGTTTAAAAGCTATATCCTTGAGGATAGTACATACAAAGGCGGAGGAAAAAAGATTGTTATGCCAGAAGGTATAGAAGTTCATAAACTATCATCAAATGAAAATCCTTTAGGTTTCTCAGATAAAGCAAAGCAGGCAATTGTAACCGCAACTGAAAATTTAAGCCTATATCCTGATAATACAGATATGAGGTTAAGAGAGGCCTTGGTGCAAGATTTCCAAAATGAACTTTCTGTTGATCATTTTGTAACGGCCAATAGCGGCTCAGAGATTATAGATATTATCTCTAAGGTTTTTCTATCTGAGGGGGATGAGATTATTGTTTCTCAGCCTTGTTTTTTGCCTTACACTGCCTTTACTAGATGGATGGGTGCTAAGGCAATTAATGTTCCCATGACACCGAATTATGATTATGATTTAGACGGGATTTTAAACGCAATAACTTCAAAAACAAAGTTGGTTTTCTTGGCGTCACCAAATAACCCATCTGGGAATTATATTCCACACGATCAATTAAAGAATTTCTTATCTAAGGTGCCTAGCCATGTTCTAGTGATTTATGATGAGGTATATCGTCATTTTGCAGAAGCAAAAGATTATACATCTGCTTTACCTTTTGTTAAGGAGGGATATAATATTATAGCTGTAAATAGTTTTTCTAAAACCTATGGTTTAGCAGGTTTACGAGTAGGATATTGTTATGCTCCAGAGGAACTTAGTAATTACATGAGAAAGGTGTGTAAGCCCTTCTTACTTTCTTCTTTAGCATTAGAAGGTGCAATTGCCTCATTGGCAGATACAGAGTTCGTAGAAAGAACCGTAGCCCTTGTGCAAACGGAACGCAGGTATGTTTTAGAAGGCTTAAAGGAGTTAGGAATTACATTTTGGCCTACTCAAGGTAATTTTGTTTTGATAGATCCCCCTGTAGAAGATATGAAATTTGCGTCCTTAATGGAGCAACAGGGTATTATGGTGCGCCCAGTAGGTGTATTTGGTGCACCTGGAAAAGTTCGTATTTCTTTTGGTGTTAGAGCAGCTAATACAGCAATGCTCGCCGCTATTAAAACCGTGTTAAATAGTTAAAAATTCAGGTATTATTATATAATTTTAATCAACATGTTGCAGATGCAACAATAAATAAAAAAAATGGATACTTCTACTTTACCAAAACTACATGAAAATGCTCAAGACTTTATGCCTATAAACGGTACAGATTATTTAGAGCTCTATGTTAGTAATTCTAAACAGGCGGCTCATTTTTATAAGACTGCTTTTGGATTTCAATCATTAGCTTATGCAGGTCTAGAAACTGGACTTAAGGATAGAGAAAGCTACGTAGTAGTTCAGGATAAAATTCGTTTAGTATTAACATCCCCTTTAAAGAGTGGAACGATAATAGGTAAACATATAGATGATCATGGTGATGGGGTAAAAGTAGTTGCCTTATGGGTAGATGATGCTACATACGCTTATAACACGGCTATGGAAAAAGGAGCAAAATCCTATATGGAACCAAAGACAGAGGAAGATGCTCAAGGTACTGTTGTGCGTTCGGGAATTCATACCTATGGTGAAACGGTTCATATTTTTGTAGAGCGTAAAGACTATAACGGAACATTTTTACCTGGCTATAGAAAATGGGAAACTCCAGATTTTAATCCGTCATCTACAGGTTTGAAATTTGTAGATCATATGGTAGGAAATGTGGGTTGGAATAGAATGAATGAATGGGTAGATTTCTATGCAAATGTATTGGGTTTCACTCAGATTTTATCTTTTGATGATAAAGACATTTCTACAGATTTTACCGCATTAATGAGTAAGGTAATGAGTAATGGGAACGGTCGTATTAAGTTTCCAATCAATGAGCCAGCAGAAGGAAAGAAAAAGTCTCAGGTAGAAGAGTACTTAGATTTTTATGAAGGTGAAGGTATTCAGCATATAGCAGTAGCTACGGATGATATCATAAAGACTGTGAGAGAGTTAAAAAGTAGAGGAATAGAGTTTTTAAAAGTTCCAGATACATATTATGATGTAGTTCTTGATCGTGTTGGAAAGATAGATGAAGATCTTGCACCATTAAAGGAACTAGGTATTTTGGTGGATCGTGATGATGAAGGATATTTATTGCAAATTTTCACAAGACCAGTTGAACCAAGACCTACTATGTTCTTTGAAATTATTCAAAGAAAGGGTGCACAGTCATTTGGAAAAGGTAACTTTAAAGCACTATTTGAAGCTATTGAGCGCGAGCAAGAGCTTAGAGGCACCTTGCACTAAAGTTCGAATTTGCTGAAAATAGTAATCAGTGGTTAATAAGAAGAAATGAGTAATTAGTAGAAAATAATCAGTGGTTAGTAATCAGTAGTTAGTAAAAAGTGATGAGTAAAAAATGATAGAAAGTTTTTAAGTAGTATTATATATTCACTTTTCACTTTTCACTTTTCACTTTTCACTTTTCACTTGGACTTGATTCTTGTATTTGCGTTTGCGTTTGAATTTTTTAAAATAAGACTATGCCAATATATCACAACTTAGGAAAGTTTCCGAAAAAGCGGCACACCCAGTTTCGGAAACCAGACGGGAACTTATATTACGAGCAACTTTTTGGCACTATCGGTTTTGATGGTATGTCTTCATTGCTTTACCATGTTCATAGGCCTACACAGGTTAAGGAAATTGGAAAGGCGATAGACATGACACCAAAGATTGCTGTGGCCAAAAACATTGCATCTCGCAAACTTATTGGTTTTGATATAGCCCCAAAAGACGATTTCTTGGAAGCTCGTGAACCTATGATGGTGAATAGCGATGTGTTAATTGGTCTTGCTGCACCAAGGAAATCTATGACGGAGTATTTTTATAAAAATTCCGATGCAGATGAGATGTTATTCATTCACAAAGGAACTGGAACTTTAAAAACGTTCTTAGGTAATATTCCTTTTGAATATGGCGATTATCTTATTATTCCAAGAGGAATGATTTATCAAATGGAATTTGATACGGAGGACAATCGAATATTGTATGCAGAATCTGCACATCCAATTTACACCCCAAAACGGTATCGTAATTGGTTTGGACAGTTACTGGAGCACTCTCCTTTCTGTGAGAGAGATTATAAGCTACCCCAAGACCTTCAAACACATGATGAGAAGGGTGATTTTGTAATGAAGATAAAGAAGCAGGGTATGTTGCATCACTTGGTGTACGCAACACATCCTTTTGATGTTGTAGGTTGGGACGGTTATAATTATCCTTATGGTTTTTCAATCCACAATTTTGAGCCTATTACAGGAAGAGTTCATCAACCGCCACCAGTGCATCAGACTTTTGAAACAAGTGCGTTTGTCATTTGTTCTTTCTGTCCGCGATTGTATGATTACCATCCAAAATCCATTCCGGCGCCTTACAATCATTCCAATATAGATTCTGATGAGATGCTATATTATGTTGATGGTGATTTTATGAGTAGAACGGGTATTGGTCCTGGTTATATTTCGTTGCATCCGGCAGGTATTCCTCATGGTCCCCACCCAGGAACATACGAGGCAAGCATTGGTAAAACAAAGACTGAAGAGTTGGCTGTAATGATAGATACGTTTAAGCCGCTTCAACTTACAGAAAATGCCATGAAAATAGATGATGGAAAGTATTTTGCATCATGGGTAGATAAAGAGTAAGGGTAGAAAAAAGACATAAGACTGAAAAATAGCTCAGTTATTTTTTGATAGGTTGATATAAGTTCAGCGTAGTTTCCTTATTTAAAAGGGATTAAGGGAGGTTTTTTTTCAGTAGCTCGAAAATAATTAAAACAATTACACTATTTTTTTAAAAGAACATAAATGAAAAAACTTACTTCTTGGTTGGATATTCCTTCCGATTCTGATTTTAGTATATATAATCTCCCTTTTGGAATTTTTTCAAAGAAAAAAGGAAGAACAAGGGCGGGTATCGCCATAGGAAATCATATTGTCGATTTGGCAAGTCTAGCTGAAGCTGAATTGATAGATGTTTCTCCATTTGTTTTCAGACAGTCAACGCTGAATGAATTTATTGGATTGGGAAAAAAAATCACTAGTAAAGTAAGGCTAGATGTACAGCGTTTATTGATTGATGCAGATTCTCCTTTAAAGGAAAAATCAGAAATGCTTGTTTTACAGGCGGATGTTCAAATGCATTTACCGGTTCATATTGGAGATTATACAGATTTCTATTCTAGTATAGAACATGCTACTAACGTGGGTAAAATGTTCAGAGATCCGGAGAATGCGCTTTTGCCAAATTGGAGACATATTCCAGTGGGGTATCATGGAAGGGCTTCGTCTATTGTTGTAAGTGGTACGCCTATAAAAAGACCAAAAGGTCAGTTGATGCCAAAAGATGCTACTGCTCCAGTATTTAAAGCTTCTGGAAGGTTAGATTTTGAATTAGAAATGGGTTTTATTACAGGAAAAAACACGCAATTAGGGACTAGTGTTTCTACCAATAATGCAGAAGATTATATTTTTGGTTTGGCATTGTTTAATGATTGGTCTGCTCGTGATATTCAAAAATGGGAATATGTTCCATTAGGTCCTTTTTTAGGTAAGAACTTTGGTTCTTCTATTTCTCCTTGGATTGTTACCTTAGAAGCTTTGGAACCGTTTAAAATTGCTGGGCCAAAACAAGACCCAGAGGTATTACCCTATTTGAAGTACGAAGGAAATCAGAACTACGATGTACAATTAGAAGTTGCCTTGAAACCTGAGAATGGCACCGAACAAACGATTAGTAGTTCTAATTTTAAATATATGTATTGGAATATGGCGCAACAACTGGCGCACCATACCATTAACGGGTGTAACATAAATGTTGGAGATGTAATGGCTTCTGGAACCATTTCTGGTAAAGATGAAAGCTCTTATGGTTCTATGTTAGAAATTTCTTGGAGTGGTACTAAACCTATTACTTTAAAAGATGGAAGTACACGTACGTTTATTGAGGACAACGATACTGTTATCATGAGAGGTTTTGCAGAGAAAGACGGAATCAAAGTTGGTTTTGGCGAAGTAAGCGGAACCATTTTACCTTCGAATTAAGGTCGTTTTGTTGTCGTAAACTTAAAAAATAGTGTAGCATTATAGAAATTGATAATCTAGATGAGTGTCAGTCTGAGCGCAGTCGAAGACCCATAAGTGTATAGGATTATCCGCATTTCCCCCGAACCGTCGGGGGTGCTCAATGTGGCATTTTCATGTCATGTTGATAATTTCGAGCTATGTTTTAAACAGATTAAAACGAATGAATAAAAAGATAAAAACCATTTCCCCTTCGGATGTTTCACAACCAGAATTGCATAGTTATTTACTAGCTGCAGTAGCGCCAAGACCCATATGTTTTGCCAGTACTGTAGACAAGGACGGGAATGTAAATTTAAGTCCCTTTAGTTTTTTCAATGTTTTTAGTTCCAACCCGCCTGTGCTTATTTTCTCACCCGCCCGTAGCGGTCGCGATGGTAGTATGAAACATACACATCAAAACGTATTAGAAGTGCCAGAAGTGGTTATTAATATCGTAAACTACCCTATGGTAGAACAGATGTCATTGTCTAGTACGGCTTATGATAAAGGCGTAAATGAATTTGAAAAAGCAGGGTTTACACAAGTAAAGAGCGATGTAGTTTCCCCACCAAGGGTAGGGGAGGCACCGGTAGCTTTAGAGTGTACGGTAACCCAAGTAATACCATTGGCAGATGCGCCTGGAGCAGGAAATCTAGTCCTAGCACGAGTAGAGCGTATGCATATTCAAGAAGAATATTTAGATGCAGACGGACAATTAGACACTCAAAAATTGGATTTAATTGGAAGAATGGGTGGTAGTTGGTATACGCGTTCTAGTGGCGATTCTCTTTTTGAAATACCTAAGCCTTTACGTACCAAAGGTATTGGAGTAGACAGTCTTCCAAAAGCTGTTGTCCAGAGTACAGTCCTTACAGGAAATAATTTAGGACGGCTGGGAAATTTAGAGGCTTTACCTTCTCCGCAAGCAATAGCTGATATCCTAAAAGATAGCGAGGTCATGTCCATATCAGAAACAACGGATACCATTTCAATAAAAGAAAAAGCACACCAATTGGCAAAGAATTGGATAGAGGCTAACAGAGCAGACGAAGCACTTGCGCTTTTGCTTAGTTTGGACTAAATGCGTCAATTTTAGATAGATGCTCCTTATCTCCTGTCAGTTGCCATTGTCCTAAACTAATAGGAATATTGCCAATAGTATTAAGGCCATCGAAAAAGGATTTGAGCTGAAACTCGGTGCCGTCATTTTCCAGTTTTCTAGCGTACTCGGCTAAAGCTTGTTCTACTAAATATTTACCCGTAATATAGCTGGTGCCATAGCCTGGTTGTCTTAGGTATAGGTGCTGCTCAAAAATCAAGAGCTCCTTCTCGGTTTTCATCCATCCCCTTGGTGTATAATTAGAATGTATTTTTCCAGCCTCTTCCATTGTCATTTCGTTCGCATGTGCATATAGCGACCCTAAACCACGGGCGGCACGCTGTGCAATCATAATATAAACGATTTCCCGTACGCGTGGGCTATCATCATATAATCCTGCTTGCATAAAAAGTTCTTCTACGGCTGTAGCCATGCCCTCGTTTCTTGAATCAAAAATATTATATAACAAGGCGTTTTTACGTATGCTGCTTTGGTGTGGTTCGTTATCCATACGCGCTAGTTCAAACCAGTGGTAAAAGTGCGAGAAAAGCGGTCTAGGGTCATAGTGAGCCGTGATCCAAAAGAAATTTCGTTTCTCTTTTGGTACAAATGCGCCATAATGGGCTTTTAGTGCTGGTTCATAGTAGTCTTTTACCGTGACGATATCTTGGTCTTCTAAAAATGCAAGTAAACTATTCGCTGCTTTTTCGCTTAGGAGTTGGTACGCTTCTTCCGTATGGGCATCTGTTAATAGTGGTAAATCACGATTTCTATGTTCCTCTAGTTTAAGACCCGTCCATGCACGTGTGAGTTCTCTTTTAAGCAGTAATACTTCGTCCTCCCAAGACATGGGAACAAGGTGTACATTTTGTTGATACCAAGTATAATTTTCTTTCCCAATACCGGAAGGTCCAGTTTTGGATGGTGCTTGCTGTTCTAACCAAGTTGACAAGTCTTCAGTAGATGCAATCGCTTGATTAATAGCCTTGAGAATTTGTTTGTCTTTTGCAATACCTGGTTTATTTTTCAGATTGTTTAAGTCGGTGGTTTGAGTACGAATATCGCGTATGCCGGTTATCCATAAATCTTTTGCATTTCCTGTTAGGTTTGCTTTTGCTTGTGTGTTTAAAGAAGGAATAATATGTAGCTGGGCAATAAACTCGTTTCTCTTTACTTTAGATAAGGGAAAGTCATATTGCCAAACTTCTAAAACAGCATGGTGTGTTGGCCCTTCATGAGCCGGGACATCACTACGAGAAGTCCAAATTGTTTTATAGAATGCCGGGTCGCGCTCCCATGATTTTAAAACACGATGGTTAAAATCGTAACCATTCATTTCTGCCTTAACAATATGCCAATCTACTTGCTTTTCTATAGGCCAAGAAGTTATGGATATGGTGTTGAGACGTTCCTTAAGTGCTATAAAATCTGAGTTTCTGTTTGTGAACGTCACTTTTCGGTAGTCAGGAGCTCCCTCAAATAGTGGAGGATTTTCAAAATTACGCCAGTCTTCAAATAGGTTTTCTAAGTCTTGGTAAGACGACATTGTTCCCGATTGTCCTTTAGAGGTAAAACAGCATAGGAGTAGAACCATGCTAAAGTATGCCTTGATGTGAAATGTAGTCATTGTATGGTAATTTTCATAAAAGATAGGGTATTCAATTGTTTTTAAAAAGGCTGTTAAAATTTTAGGTGAATTATTTAAAAATAATACTTGGTTACTTTTGGTTGAGCTATATTCGAATCTTTGTAAGAATTACAAAGATTATTTGTAAGTTTTTATGTAAAAAGATATCTTTATTTCAGTTTAATTCTAATTGTTCCCCTAACCCTTAGTTACTAAATGGCTAAAATTGAAATAACTGGTTCTCCTGAAGAATTGGAAAGAGTAAGTACTTTTTTAAGTAATAATAACATTAAGTTTACTATTGCGAATGATTTTGGAAATCATTCGCAAATAGATGCTGAAAAATTTAACCTGCTGATGGAAAAATTTGGGTAACTCCAAGTAATTGGTAGACTGTATGTATAACTTTTTAACCACTGGTTTTAAAAACTATTCTCTCCCTAGTGTATCTACATTATTATCGTCTGCATCATACTGTATAGCGGTATAAGATATTATTTTCCAAGCGGTATCTTTTTTAATTAGTGTGATTGCTGCTTTTGCCGCAGTTTCTTCACCTGCTTGTGATGTCCAAGTTTGGTCAAAAGCTACCCATGCTAGTTCGGCGTCGTAAAAAATAAGGTAGTTAGAATTAATAAAAGTGGATGTTATTGGTTCTCTTTAAAAAACCGTTCTAGATGACCACCGCTTTTGTCCCACCCTCGGGTTTGTGAGAAACCTTCCTTTGTTACATCTAATCGCAGAACAGCTCCGCTATGATCCGAATACGAAGCCCATTTTTCGTAGTCTTTCTCCATATATGCATATGTTTCTTCTGTTACCACATTCTTAATAGCTGTTTCTATTATTTCTGGAGCTATGGTTTTGTTGTTTTGCTAGAATTATTACCTGTAAGGCTATTTAGAAAAACTTCTTTATTGTATTTTAAAAGACAATTGTCTTATTTTTTGAATCGATATGATTTTACCATAGTACTTGGCTACAATTTGAAGACATGTAGGGCCACAATCCTTTGAATCTGGTTGCGTATAGTTTGGAAATGGTTTTTTCAATATTGTTAGTATTTTATCTCTAGAGTTATATCATAAATAAAATCTTTTTCAAATTTCCATTTTTCTTCTTTTATTTTTTCTCCGCTGAGATTATTGAAATATCGCCTTATTAATGAATATGAATATGAATTAGTTTCAAGACTCTTTGTGTTAATAGTTTTTACTGCTGAGGCATACCTGTTATAGTTTGTTGCTGAGATGCCTTGTATTTTTTTTTGAATTTTATAAAGAGTGTCTTTTGGATAGTGTCGTTCATCTAATGTTTCAAAAGAAACATAAATTCCTTCTTTCGGAAAAGAAACGTTTTGTTCTTGAATATTTATTTTTACTAAATTCGGTTTTCCCTTCTTTCTCGAAGTTACTCTACCGAGAAAAAGTGAATCTTCGAGTTTTGGCGGGTAGTATTTTTTATTAACCTTATATAAGTTTACTTTAAACGGATAGTACCTTCTTTTTTTGGAATGCAATCCAGTAGTATTGATTACAATATTCTTTATGATGACATTATCACTATCTATTTTTGGGTAAGGAATAAAAGTAACCACAGTTTCATCATAAGTAAAATCCCGTACTGAAGATCCTATTTTAATGGGACTTTTATGCTTTAGAAGTTTAGTCTTTTTATTAAACAAGCTTACTTCATCTAATTCAATAGTGTTTTCTTGTAAAAAAATAATATTTGTAGAATCAATATTTTTTAAATCAATAGTAAGCGGTTTAAAGCCGACAGAAGTAATAGTTACATTAATTTTTGGGCCAAAAAAAGTGAATTTGCCATTGCTGTCAGAGGTTGTTCCTGTCCCGTTTAAAAAATCAATATGTACAAAGGGTAATGGCATTCTATTGATTTCATTTAAAACAACATATTCTTGCCCTTTTACAGTAGTTAAAAAAAACAAAAACAAATAAATTGTAAATCTCATAAAATAAAAAGATTAAAATAAGGGGCCATAGCTTTTGTGAACCCTAATTTAATTATTACTCAATACCTGTACCAACGAAGGTATGAGTAAAATTTTTACGACCCCAAAAAGTCGTTTTAGTGCAATTTTGCGTATAAATGGCGCCGCCCTTGCCACCATTTGCATCCATGTCAAAATGACTAAATTGTGGTGATTCACAAGTTATATTGCAACCTTAAACTACGCTTTGCTGATTTTTGTTTAGTATCTGTACTCGGTCTAAATTTAAAATGTTTTTTAACATAATTTATGTGTTAAGTTTACTCTATTATTTTTGGTATTCGATTTCAATATTTAAATACTTTTTAAAACCGAAAGTCGAAAAGTATATTAAAACCAAAAAGTAAAATAATGCTAAATACTTTGAAATTTCATAGAAGAGAGGCCAATCTAACTCGGTGAAAGAAGCTAAAAAAAGACTTAAAAGAGCAAACGGCATTACGAAAAAAATCATTTTGTTCTCAATGCAGGAGCCAATTTTAATTGTCGTGTCTATCTCTTTGTGTAATAATATTTTTTGGCTTTTGAAATATAAGAACTGGACTTGAAAAAAACTTATCTTTTCATTTAAATCAATTGTGATTGTCTCCCCTGCCTTGATATTCTTTTGTTCATTGTTAATCGAATATTTGTAAATGGCAAAGAAATCCGTTAAATCTTTTTTTCTGCTAATTTTAATCATATTTTAATTTTAGTTATAAATGCATCCACCATCTGATTCTTCAAGTTGTACGGTTATTAACAAAAGTGGATGTAATTGGTTCTGGGTTCTCTTTAAAAAAACGTTCTAGATGACCACCGCTTTTGTCCCACCCTCGGGTTTGTGAGAAACCTTCCTTTGTTACATCTAATCGTAGAACAGCTCCGCTATGACCCCAATAAGAAGCCCATTTTTCGTAGTCTTTCTCCATATATGCATATGTTTCTTCAGTTACCACATTCTTAATAGCTGTTTCTATTATTTCTGGAGCTATGGTTTTGTTTTGTTGACAGGACGTTAAGAATAAGATAAAAAGCGCATATATAATTTTCTTCATTTAGCTTGTTTTAGTTTGCGAAAAAATACAAATTTTATAGAGAACCATTTTAGTAGTGTAAGGGTAATCAAATAGGTTCTTTTAAATATATGTACAGGAACTATTATTTTGTTATTGTGCAAAAACCGATATTAGGTCTTTTAAATTGAAAATGAAATCATTTAGGTTTTAGAGATGTCCTACAAATAGTCCTTAAATAGTATGAAAACACTAATCAAGTATAGAATTATAGATATATTAATTTTTCTGGGGATTGCTTATGCAATCATGTATTATGCTAATCTTTATATAGTAGAATATGTAATTGGATTTTTTATTGGCTATTTGGTATTCGTGGTGGGCCCAATTGTATATCGAATTAAGGTTTAGTAAATTAGTGTCATGATTAAATTTTAAAGTTATTATTTTGAAAGCCAGGTATAATAAATGGATTTTAATTGGAATACTTTCTTGGTTAGCTCTATGGTTAATTTTTTGGTCAACAATTAATTTTGGATATACCGGTTTTGCTCTTGTTGTCTTGGTTTTAGTAATTATAATTTTTATCATTAAAAAACGAAATAAATTAAACCCTTAATAATGTTGGTTCAGCAGATTGTATTGTTTGTCATTTTTTCTCTATCAACTTTGGTTGCTCAAAGTCAGTCTTTTGAAGAATTGATAATGGGCTCAGATAAAATAATCAACAATACAGTTCCTAAAGATGAAAATGGCGTATTAAATGGGAAAGGTGTTATATTCTGGGCTTCAGGAGATGTTTATGAAGGAAACTTAAAGGATGGGTTATTCCAAGGATATGGAGAATTCACGTGGTTTTCTGGTGTTAAATATAAGGGGAATTGGGTTAGGGATATGAAAGAGGGTTATGGGGAGTTGATTTGGTCTAATGGCCAAAGCTATGCTGGAAATTGGAAAGCCAATAAAATGCATGGTACTGGAAAACTAATGCTTCCTGATGGTCAAAGTAGCAAGGTTGAATATGAGGATGGTGTTTGGGTAAAGTGGTTAGAGTAATTATATTATAGTTATCTACTTTTCTTGGAAATCTAATGCACCTTTACCTTTATTGCAAAAAAAAGCTTCATATTTCTATGAAGCTTTTCTAGTAGCGGGAACTGGACTCGAACCAGTGACCTTCGGGTTATGAG
>CALHVP010000013.1 GCA_938038975.1 uncultured Maribacter sp.
AAGTGATGTAGATAATGATATAGTAGGTTATGAAGTGTTTATGGATACTTCAGAAACACCAACTACTTCTATCGGCTCTACTACTGAGACAACTATTGATGCAACTATAGCATCTGGAAATACTTACAGATGGGTAGTAGTGACTACAGATAGTGGTGATAACAACTCTACTTCAGAGGTGTTTGAGTTTAAAATAAATTAAAACTTTATATATAGAAAAACCAAAGAATAGAGTCCATTCTATATACCAAGTAAAAAGTTGCAAAAACATCCTCTAGATTAATTCCTAGAGGATGTTTTTTTAAGCGCTAGTACGAACATAAGAATTGCACCAAATAATTAATATTCCCAATCACAATTAATTCCATAAAATGTTATTAGGTTTTTTTAAAGAAGAAGGAGAAGCAGGAACAGATGAGGCGGGAAGAGGATGTCTAGCCGGTCCGGTTACGGCAGCTGCTGTTATACTTCCGAAAGGATTTAAAAATGAGCTCTTAAACGATTCCAAACAACTTTCCGAAAAAAAACGAGATATACTAAAACCATTAATAGAACAGCAAAGCATCTCCTTTGCGATTGCTCATGTTTACCCAACAGAAATAGATGAAATAAATATATTAAACGCCTCATTTCTAGCGATGCATAAATCTATTGATCAATTAAAGCCAGAGCCAAAGTTTATTATCGTAGACGGTAACAGATTTAATTCATATAAAACCATACAACATACCTGTATAATTAAAGGAGATTCTAAATATATGAGTATAGCAGCAGCATCGGTTTTAGCAAAAACTGCAAGAGATGCCTATATGGAAAAGATACATTTAGAGTACCCAATGTATAATTGGAAAAAAAATAAAGGTTACCCAACTAAAGAACATAGAGCTGCTATTAAAAAGTACGGTATAACCAAATATCATAGGAAAAGCTTTCAATTGCTTCCAAAACATATTGAGATAAAACTTTAAAAAAGTATAAATTTGTTTAAACTTAATTTTATGCAAATTAGAATACTTCTACTATTAAGTCTTTTACTATTTATTCAATGCTCGCCCAAAAATAAGGATGAACAATCCCTTTTATTATTTGTTCCAGATAATGCAAGTGTTGTAGTAAAAATCAATGATTTCAAAACATTTACTACAGAACTAGACAAAAATGAACTAGTTAAAAAATTACTAGAATTTGACATTTCCTCTAAGGTTTCTGAATCACTTTCAGCATTGCGTTATGTTTCGCCTTCTCAAGAGTCGCTAATTAGTTTTACCACGGACTCCATACATAAAGTTGATTTTATATTTGTATCTACTGATACCGTTCCCTATTTAAATCTTTCAAATGTTACAGACAAAACTATAGAAACATTACAGTTTGAAAATTTAGAAGTAAAAAAATATACTGTTGAAGGAATTGATTTTTACAGTGGTAGGAATGGAACCAAAGAAATCTTAAGCTCATCTCTTGAACATTTAAAAAATTTACTCTCTACTATTAAAGATAGAGATGCAAATGCAGAGTTAACCAAATTTTATAGTGTATCTGATCAAACAAAATTAGGGCATATTTGGATTAATTTAAACAACAGCGATTTACTTTGGAATTATATCACCAACTTGACAGATATAAGCCCTTCTTCATATACGGATTGGTTATTTCTGGATGTTTCATTGGATAATGAAGGACTTTTTTTAAATGGAATTAGCACTTCTAATAAAGACAACAAGAACTATCTAAGTTTATTTTCTAAAACTAAACCATTAATAAATGAAACATTTTCGATGATACCCGAAAATGCTACCTCGTTTAAATCCTATACTGTTGAAAATTACGCTTCATTTTCCTTAAACCAGACAGCATATCTAGAACAAAAATCTCCTAAAGATTCTCTTTTTAATACGGTTGAAGAATTTGGAACTGCTAACATAAATCAGAAACAAATAGTACTCCTAAAAACCTACGGAACGGATGAACTAACAGACTACCTAAAGCAAATAAGACAAAGTACTATTGATTTTCAAGGAAATGAAATATGGCAATTAAGTGAAACTTCTTTTATAGAAAATAGATTACAACCTATTGTAGAAGGTTTTAAGTCTAATTACTGCTGTATATTAGAAAATACTTTAGTATTTAGTACTGAACAAGAATCTTTGAAGCAGGTTATTACATCCTACAAATCTGGTAACACAATTACAGCAACAGCTCTTTTTAAAGATTTACAACAGTTTAGAACAAATGAGTCTACCATTCTTACTGCTGCCAACTCAAGTGGCTTTGAAAATTCACTAAATCGTTTAGGGTTAAAAGAAATAGCTAATCAATTCAACACCATAAATTTCTCGGGTTATCTCTTTGGTTCTGAAATTATTGCTGATCAAGATTTTTTCCACAGCAGTTATTTTATTAAAAAAATTGGGTCCAAAAAAACTAAAGAAAATATTACCTCGCTATTTAAAGTGCCGTTTGACACCGATCTAGTTTCTCGTCCACAATTCGTAATTAACCATCGAACAAAAAAAGGAGAACTTATCGCTCAGGATGCTGACAACATGTTATATCTTATTTCTACTAATGGAAATATCCTTTGGAAAAAACAACTTGAAAGTTCAATCCAAGGCAAGGTACACCAAGTAGATTTATTTAAGAATAGTAAATTACAACTCGCTTTTACTACAGCTAATAAATTCATTATTTTAGATCGGAACGGTAAAGCTGTTGAACCCTTTAACTTTAGCTTTCCAGAAGGCAACCTAAACCAGTTAGCTGTTTTTGATTATGATAGCAAAAAGGACTATCGTTTTGTAGTTACTCAAAACGAAAAAGTTTTTATGTATAATAATAAAGGGCAAGTTGTATCTGGTTTTAAATATACCTCAGCGCAGAAAAATATTTTAGATGCTCCAGAACATTTCAGAATAAAAAAGAAGGATTACTTGGTTTTTAAATTAGCAGATAACACCCTTAAAATTCTAAATCGTGTTGGTAATGAGAGAATAAAAATCAAAGAAAAAATATCATTTTCAGATAATCCAGTACGGTTATTTGAAGGAAAAATTACTTTAACCTCAACAACGGGTAATCTATACCAGATTAGTACAAACGGTAAAGTAGAAAAAACTAATCTTGGACTAAACAGTGATCATGGTATGGATGCTACGTCAAAAACTTTAGCAATTATTAATGATAACATTCTTAGCATTAGAGGGAAAAAGACAACATTAGATCTTGGCGTTTATAGTAAACCAAGTATTTTCTATTTAAATGATAAGATATATATATCCGTAACTGATATTCAAAACCAAAAAACCTATTTGTTTGACAGTCAATCTAAGGCAATTCCAGGTTTTCCTATTTTCGGAGTTTCTTCTATTGACATGATAAACATGGATACGGACAAAAGACCTGAACTGGTAATTAAAGATCAATCAAACTCATTAACTGTATTTAAAATAAATTAAAATACCAAATTCCATTAAGACCGAAGCGTACATGAACTCGTACTAATTTTCAATTTCTAAATTGATATAAGAATCCATACTATTTTTCAATTTACATTTATCGCTACTTAACGGTTAAATGAAATAAATAAATCTGATTATACATATATAAGTACCTAACACACAAATCTCTAGGCTAAACACAAGGTTTGAACTCAAAAGTTAGTATTTACTTGTTAATTTAGTTTTCTAACTAAACAACTTTAAACCAGAACTCTTATGAAAACCAAAATTATACTATTCCTCGCCCTTTGTTATGCTTCATTATCCTTAGTGGCACAAAACAATTGTAGTAGATTTTATCCTATGACAGAAGGTACCTCATTTGAATATACATCCTATAACAAAAAAGGTAAATTAGAAGGCGTATCTAGCTACAAGGTTACAACAGTAGAAAACAACTCGGATACTACAACAGCCACTATGAATATATCCTTTACAGATGAAAAGGGGAAAGATGTGTACAACAGCAATTATTCATTCTCCTGTTCTGGTAATCTTGTAACAATAGACTACGAATCGCTTGTTCCAAAAGAAATGCTCGAACAATATGAGGATATGGAAATGGATATAACAGGAACAGATATTGAACTACCTAATGAACTAACTGTTGGACAGAATTTAGCAGATGCTAATGTTACTTTAAATATAAGTATGAGTGGTTTAAATATGAAGACTACTATAGATATCGTAAATAGGAAAGTAGAAAAACAAGAAACAATTACCACACCTGCAGGCACTTTTGATTGCTTCGTCATCTACAGCGACAATAAATCCAAGATAATGATGGCTAAATCAAATTTTCCTTCTCGTGTTTGGCTCTCCGAAAGTGTGGGTATGGTAAAACAAGAAACCTATAAAAAAAATGGAGATGTTATGGGTAGTACACAACTAACCAAGTTCACAAAATAAAGACATACTTTCAACAAAACTTCGGATCAAACCGAAATTTTGTTTTTTAAAATATCGGCTTCAAAAAGTGCGGAGAAATGTTTAATCAACTTATTTTTAACCTCATCTAAATCAACTTCCGTAACGCCTAATTCTGCATTTAAAGAGGTTACAGCCTTGTCCTTAATGCCGCAAGGGATCATTAAGTCAAAATAACCTAGGTCTGTATTTATATTTAATGCAAAACCGTGCATAGTAACCCAACGACTAGCGCGCACACCCATAGCACAAATTTTACGCGCAAAAGGTGTTCCCACATCTAACCAAACACCCGTTTCTCCCTTTGATCTTTCAGCTTTTAAGCCATATTCTTCTAAAGTTAAAATAACCATCTCTTCCAAAAGTCTTAAATACTTATGAATATCAGTGAAGAAATTATCTAAATCTAAAATAGGGTATCCTACAATTTGTCCAGGTCCGTGGTATGTAATATCACCTCCTCTATTTATTTTGTAGAACCGAGCTCCTTTTGTCTCTAGTTCCTTTTCATTCGCTAATAGATTTGACAAATCACCGCTTTTACCAAGCGTAAATACATGTGAGTGTTCCACAAAAAGAAAATGATTTGGAGTGGTTAAATCTAACTCCTCTCTCCTATTCCTGATTTTAATGTCTAGGGTTTCTTGGAATAGCGCTTCCTGATAATCCCAAGTTTCTTTGTAATCTTTATTACCTAAATCTTGTAGCAGTACACTTTTATTCATCACTACAAAGGTACGATTCTCAATTAGGATTATTTAAAATTACCAAAGCTGCGATAATACCGGGAACCCAACCGCATAGGGTTAATAAGAAAACGATAACGAAAGAACCACAACCTTTACCTATAACGGATAAGGGAGGGAAAATAATAGCCAGTAAAACTCTTAGCAAACTCATTGATTGTTGATTTTGATTGATGTAACTAATAAGTCGTAAAAATAGCCGTAATGTTACAAAATCATTTAATTTTATAAGTAAATCAAAAAACAAGTGATTTCGGCACGTGTACTCGTCATCTTCCTTTTAGGCACTCTAAGTGCTTTCTGCCAATACAGCTTTAGCGGGCAAATACCTGTAGGTTCACAAAACAAGACTGTTTACCTATCAACAATAGCCAATTATAGAAAAACTTCAAGAGTATATGCGGATCAAATTTTAATGCAAACTCAAGCAGATACTAGTGGCTATTTTACTTTTATAGGTGACAACCTTTCGGAACAAAATAGGATGTATCGTATTCATACAGATGATTGTAATGATAAAAATACTGATGGCACTCACTTTTTTAGAGATTGTAGGTATAGTCAAAGCATCCTTTTTATTGCAAAAAAGGGTGATACAATTATATTTCCTTTATTAGAAAATAATCAATCTTTCTGTGCCATAACATCTACTAATCCTGCATCTGCATTTTTATTGGAAATTGACAACTTAAAGGAAGAAATGATTTTAGACTTTATGATGTCTGATAGCAAAGCGAATACAAGCCTAAATTTTAAAAAATGGTTTCAAAGATTACAAGCGTATGGCATTCAAACAAAGGAACCTTTAGCTGAACTATATGTTTATAATTTCTTGTCTGACCGAAAGAACGAAACATACAACTACTATTTAAAAGAATTACAAAGTAATGATTACTATAGCGGACTAAAAACTAGGTTAACATCTAAATACAGTAAGAGCCCTTTTACATTCCAATATGCTCAGGAAATAAATTCCGACCAATCTATAAGCTCACAAGATACTTTTAAAAATGAATCCTCCTATATCCTGTTCGGAGGTGGCATCATCCTTTTACTAATAACAGGCTATATTGGTTTAGCTCAGAAAAAGAAACAGGTCCGCAAAAAAGCAATTTCAGCATTAACTAGTCAAGAGCTTAATATTCTGAATGCTATACGTGAAAACAAAACCAATAAAGAAATTGCTAGTCACCTATTTATTAGCTTAAGTACAGTGAAGACTCATATTAATAATATGTATAAAAAGTTAGATGTAAATACTAGGGAAGAAATAAAAAAGAAATTTTAATCTTCTTAATTAAGAACCTCCACCCAAGGGTACGAGGTATGCGTCTGAAAACACATTTTATATATTGAGGTAAGCCTAGGGGAATTAAACCTTTAATGAGGGATTCAAAATCCACCCCCGGTCTAGTTCCCATTTCCACCCAACACCTTTACAAAAAGATAAAACGATTAAGCAACTTCGGTTTTCAATTCTTAAAAAAAAGATTATGAGAACTATGTTTATCATTTTAATGGGTTTAGTGCTTAGTGGAACGATTCGTGCCCAATCTATTAACCAAGAAATTAGCATGGAAACTGGAGAGAAGTTTTTGGTAGGTGAAATTTCTAAAACTGGTTTGTTACAACCTTATTATGCAAAATGGTTTACTCCAAATTATACCAATTACAAAGTTAATAATACCATTATATCCAATATCAAAGAAGAACTGCAAGC
>CALHVP010000014.1 GCA_938038975.1 uncultured Maribacter sp.
AATTACCAGCAAATCAAATCTTTTAGAATCGCTTATAATCTCATTTACTTTATTAGTAGGTTTGGTATTAATTGTAAATGTAGCATTCACTTTATTTAGCAAATCTTGTAAAGGTTTATTCAATCCGCTTTGCTCAGATGCAAGATATAATACCTTCCCATGATGTTCTTCAAAGTATTGCGCAAACTCAGTCGAAAAAGTACTTTTACCGTGTCCAGGAGATCCCGTTATCATAGCGTAAAAACCAGCACTAGGGTCACCCATCAAATACTTATATTTTCCACTCAAACCAATAGTTCCTATACTTGCACTTCTGTAATCTCTACTGTTCATTAATCTATTCGATTCAGCAGATTTGAACACCTTCTTTTTCTTCTTTTTCTTCTTTGCTGGATGAATGACTATTACTTTACTTTCTTTTGAATCGTCGATAGACTTTCCAATCAAATAACCTAAACCAGCAAAAATTGAAGTTTTTAAGAGACTCCCTTCACTTGTAAATGCTCCATATCCTAAACCCCCAATTCCTAAGAGATAACGCCATGACGACCCTGTTTTTATGCTTATAGGGCTTTCTATTTGATAGGGTAGGGTTTGAATCGTAGGCATAAGCCTAGTATCCTTAGCACGAATAAAAGCGGGTAGATCAGGCTTTCCGTTTTTCCTTCTATTTCCTTTTACCCTACAACTACTCGAACAGTATGTGTGGTTATTTCTTGACTTTGTAAATGTTGATTGACAACCAGACAAAGAGCAATTACTTAATTCTCCTTTCATGGAATTAATGTTTAATGAATAATAAAATTGTCTCTTTTTTTAAGCTTCACAGGTTGGAATAACAATACAAATATATACTAATATACTAATATATGCAATGCGCATGATGATGCATTAGAAGCGTAACGTAGAAGCGTAACAGAAGCGTAACGTCGCGTAACAAGAAGCGTAACGTGTTACGCGACGTTACGTAACGTCGCGTAACAAGAAGCGTAACGTTACGGTTGTTACGCTTCTAACGAATAGGGAATATAAATAGTCCTAATTAAGAGCTTAAGAAGTAAGTTGTTATAAGTAGTTGATACTCAGTGGTAGCCATGTTGCTACTAGCAACATTTAGATTTGCTATGTAGGAACGTTAAATGTTGCTTATTTGTGAAAAATGAAACATAATATGTTTTTTTTAGTAAAATAATTTGTTACCTTTAGACTTAATTTAGAAACAAGATATGTTACTATGAAGTACAAAAAAATAACAAATTACAAGATTAATGATGAAAGCCCCTTTATAAGTGGGTTGTTTGACATGGAAGTATCTTCTCGTAGGAGAATACTAGCAGGTAAGTCACCAAACGTGATTGTAAACCGTGAAACTGGAGATGTAGAAGGACACCAAGTTTTCGCAGTATTAGAGAAAGTTGATAAAGAACAATTCACTAAGATTTTTAGGAAAGGATTAGCAGGTATGTTCAATTTATCAAAATCAGGAATTAAAGTGTTTACATATATCGCGTCAATAGTAAAACCGAATGCTGATTTCGTCTTATTTGATATGGATGAATGTAAAGAATATACTGCTTATAAAACACATGGTCCAATAATGACAGGTTTATCAGAATTGGTTGAAGCTAATTTTATAGCGAGAACAAAAAAGCACTATATCTACTACATAAATCCTACAATGTTTTTTAATGGTAGTAGAGTCACTTTTATGAAAATGTATCAACAAGAAACAGTTCTAAAAATAGAACCTTAATTTTATTTAACTAAGGTGCCAGCTCCAACCGTCGAAAGTAAAGAGCCAGCACCGCAAATTAATGCTTATGCAAAGTACAAAATTTAGTATCAATCCTACTATTGATAAAATAGTAGAGTTCGCACCACTCTTTTTATTTACAATGTTATTCATTGTTTTATTTCTCACTGGATACCTACAAAGGCAATTCTATACCCAAGTTTTTACAGGTGTTATGGAGCAAACGGAATACCTTGCTTTTCTATTTCCCGTAGTGATACAGGTTCTTAGATTAGTTACAGGTTTCTTGTCTGCTTCGTTCTTTAAAAAGCATCGCTATGCGGCAGGAATAGCCGTTTTAATTTTCTCGATTTGGCTTACAATGTTTGAGCATAATGAGGCAAAGCATATGGGGGAATTCTGGGTTAATAGTTCAATTGATTTATCGACTGTTGTACAATCTGAAATGTCTTTAAATTTGACTAAAGATATTATTACTTCAATGATGCACATCTTAATTTGGGGCGCATTGTTTTTAGAAATATTCTTAGCTGTATGGCTTAGTTTTGATAGTTCTAAAAATGAAAACGAAGGATATGTTTTTTCGCAAAATGGGGCTACAAAAAAAGAGCGTAGCCCGTCATTGTCTTAGTTGTGATAGTGATATATCTCACAAGCGCAAGAACTCTAAGTATTGCCATACTCGATGCAAAAACAAATTCCTTTATTCAGCCAATAAGTAACTAATAATGAGTAATATATATAATTTAGAACCAATAGAAAAAGTGCTTAAAGAGTGGAAGGAACCCGAAGAAATAAAAGCCCTTTTGCTGGAGATTTCAAAAGAATACATTCAGAATATGCCGGAAAGTACTTTAGTAGAAGACATAAAAGAAAACGTATTCTATTTAGATTTATTAGCAGAAACTTTTGGGGAAATTAAAGCCATCTAACGTAAGGATTTTTTCTTTAGAGGATGGGGAAAGTGAACATGTTTGCTTTCCCCATATCTTTGTAAAAATCCTTTATAAAAAAAGTTGTGCGAAGCACGTAATATAGTTGCATGTATGAGGGAAAAATGTTATCTTTGTTAGGCACCGTGAAAAGGACTTGGGCAATGTGTTATTAAGGATTTCACAACCTAATAGAGATAGCGGTGTGGATTGGGAACATAAACCTGATTTACGGTTTGGTCACTACCTAAAATAAGTGATAAAAGCCCACGTAAAATTAATTTTACGTGGGCTTTTTTATTACAGATTTTCAAAGACAACTATATCCGATGGGGGAGAGTAGCGGCTTTTAGTTTGATATACTTTTGGGCGGTTGCATTTTAGAAATATATCGCAATCGTGTTTAAATCTTTGGTCACCTTTGAAAGTACCATCTTTGGTACTTTGCATTATTGCTAAGACTGCTAGTTTTGGGTTCGCCTCTCTAATTTTATCAATATCATCTGGTGTTAATCCTAGATTATTGATACTATCAATTACCAGCAAATCAAATCTTTTAGAATCGCTTATAATCTCATTTACTTTATTAGTAGGTTTGGTATTAATTGTAAATGTAGCATTCACTTTATTTAGCAAATCTTGTAAAGGTTTATTCAATCCGCTTTGCTCAGATGC
>CALHVP010000015.1 GCA_938038975.1 uncultured Maribacter sp.
ATTTAAAATGATCTCGGCAGCTTTGTTCGGTTGGAAAGTAATCGGTGAATTCTAAGATGGTCATAACTTCGTAGTTTAAAACGAAATTCGAACCCTACTAAGTAACTAGTTTACTTAGTGGTAACTTTGAGCACATACAATAAATTAAAGATATTTTATTAGTGACGTATTCTATTAACGGAAAGTTAGTGAGTTTATTGTTAAGGATAATAAAAAAATCATTAACGGTATAGTTTTTTGTATTAACGGTAACATTTGCTGTTTTAGTTCTTAAAAGCAGTTTCATTTCTCTTCTAAGTACTTTAATTCTTTCAATCACGAAAGATTACTATTTAATACGCAATGAGTTTATGTACGACTTTTATCCCACCAAGAATCACTATATTTATCTAACAAATTATGCCAAACAAATTAGTCGACATTCACTGCCATACATCAATGCGTCCTTTTCTAAATAATGAAAACGAGCAATTTATTTTCGAAGGATTTAATTTTAAACCTGCTGACAAGCTATTTGGTTTAGTGCAAAAAGTAATAGAGAACATTGCGCACATTTCTCTTAAAATGCAATCTTCTTTTGACGATATGTATGCAGGTGGCATAAGAGTCGCGAATGTGTCTATATCGCCTATGGAGATTGGATTTGGGCTAATGAATAACGACTGGAAACATTTTATAAACGACTATCTAAATATAAGGAAGTTCAGACTTTGGAATGAGAAAAATGATAACGTGATTGCTCCAGAATTAATAAATGTAATTACTGGATTCGGCATAACTGAAATTCAGAAAGTAACTGATTCGAGAAGAGGGCAACAAGGGATGCGGCATTATTACGATGACTATTTTGTGCATGAGTTAAAATGGTTATTAAGTTTTGACAACGAAGAAAGCTTAGAAAAGAAATACAAAGTGTGCTTTCCAAAAAACGGAATCGAGCTCAAAGAAAATCTAAAGAATAATAAAATATTGAATATTCTTTTAAGTGTAGAAGGTGCACATTCTTTTATGTCCATCCCGCCTAAGCAACACGTATTGAATTGTCAAAAGAAAAAGCATTTACGTGTTATAAGAAATCCAAACTTAGTAAAGGAAGTTGCAAGAAGTATCCAGCATTTAAAACAACATCATGATGTGCCGGTTTGTTTTGTGTCCCTCTGTCATCACTTTTGGAATGGACTCAGCGGCCACTCAAGAAGCTTGGCAAAATTGATTGGCTCTATTGTCAATCAAAATGAAGGGATTAATTCAGGATTAAATATTAATGGCAAACAGGTTATAGAAGATTTAGCACGAACCGATTATGGAGACGGGAAAACATACAAGCCAATATTAATTGATATAAAACATTTAAGCCCGAAGGCAAGAATGGATTATTATTTTTTTAGAAGAAACCATTCTAAGCTTAAATATTTACCTATTGTTTGTTCGCATACTGGTATATGCGTGTATTATGACAAACTAAAAGATTGGCATGATGATATTGACTTTAGTGGCGATGCTAATGAAAAAGGAAAGTGCTACTTACATGAAGAAGCCATTAATCTCTGTCGTGAAGACTTAGTAGAAATATATAACTCAAAAGGACTAATTGGTATTCAGTTAGATGAGAAAAGAATAATGGGAGCATTAGCTCAAGTTGATATTAAAGGCGCAAAAACAAAAGCGAAGCGCAAAGAAGCCTATGCCAAAACAGTATGGGCTAATATCTTTGCGGCAATGTCAGAATTGGAAGCAGCAGGGGCAATAGATTTAAAACAAGCGTGGAATCTATTTAGCATTGGAAGTGACTACGATGGTTTAATCAACCATTTTGATGATTTTGAAACAGCAGCAGACTTTAATGATATTGCTATTGCCATGGAAAAAGTAATTTCTAAAAAAGACCTTTCCTTTGAACTGTGCAAAGCCAAAGGCCATAAAGTAAATATCACTTCTAAAAAAGTAGAAGAATTAAAATGCAAAATATCAAACAAAATATTGGTCAAGAAGATATTCTCGACTAATGCGATTGACTTTTTTGTAGACAACCTTTAATGAAATATTAAATTGACTAAATAATGATTGTATTTTAACAACAAAACGCACACTCATTACGTTATAATCTTACACCTTTATTAAAACTGAATATCATGAGCACACCAAAAACATCTGTACAGAAAAGAAAATTAATTATCAATAAGGCTAAATCCCAAATTGGCGAAACAGAAAAACCCGCCAAATCAAACAAAACAAAATTTGGCAAATGGTATGGCTTCGATGGGTATGCATGGTGTGCAATGTATGTGAGTTGGGTGTATCACAAAGCAGGTTTCCCTTTAGGGCACATAAATGATGCCAAGGGCTTTAGAGGATGCCAATCTGGTTATAATCATTGGCGCTCAACTGGAGAATTAACTAAAAAGCCAACACAAGGTGATATCGTTTTATTTTCTTGGGGAGGCCGCATTGCCAATCATGTCGGTATTTTTATAGAATGGGTTGATAAGAAAAAAACAAAATTCAAATCAATTGAGGGTAACACCTCTCTTACCAATCAGCGAAATGGTGGTCAGGTTATGATACGGACTCGAGGTATGGGAAATGTAAAAGCATTTGTAAAACCTAAAGTGTTACTAGGGAAGAGGACTCCAGGCAAAGTGGATATGTATGACATACTTCAAAAAGGGGATAGAGGATCAGATGTTTCTGATATTCAAAAGAAGCTATTTGATTTAGGTTATAAGCTAGCGATTGATGGAGACTTTGGCCCAGAAACAAAGAAAACGGTTCAAATATTTCAGAAAAAGCATAAACTAAAACAAACAGGTATTGTTACGCCGTCTTTGAAAGGTTTATTAGACGAAGAGCTACAGCGAGACAAATCAATTCCTAATGCTCAACTTGTTACTGGAATTTATCTTAAAAAAGGAAGTATAGGCGCTGCGGTTGTTAAACTTCAGAAAGCAATAAATATTGCTGGGATTAAACCTAAACTAAAAGAGGATGGTGACTTTGGTTCTAAGACTGATCTCAACGTTCGTAAATTTCAGAAGAAAGTAAAAATTCTTGTAGATGGTGTGGTCGGTCCGGATACTTGGAAACACCTTTTAGAAAAATAGTTCCTTCGATAAAAAATATTAAAACTAAGGACCATTTATTAAATGGTTTGGATGTTTCATGCTTTACTCTTGGAAAATCTGAAACACATAAATATAAAAAAATACAATAAACCCTCTACTACATGCAACGAAAAATTGAAGATATTGAAATTATAGCTCGACCACTTTGGTTATTAATTCTTCTTCAAGTTTTTATAGGCATTGCCTTTCTAGGATTACCGCAAGGTATTGACGTCTTATATGCTTTTATTGAAGAATTTAATAATGGTAAATTCTTTGATACTTCTATAAAGATTGTAACGCTTATTTTATCCTTAGCTTTTTGGACAACAGTATCCGAGTATTGCGCTCGTTTAATTCTATTCCTTTCTGATCTAAGCTCAGAGCAATTGGATGGTAAGGATAAGAAAAGAAGAAAGAAGTATGTACGTATGGCACCTTTCTTACTCTTTCACTTTCCAATTCTCATAACTACTGTTGGCTTTATTCATGCTTTTTTTGTTAAGACCTATCAAATTAAATGGGTTGAGAACGAGCAAATAAACTTAGTATCCTTGGGCATTATTGTAGCTATTTTGCTAGCAGAGCTCTTTTTATTAAGACGACTTCGTTATGGTATCTGGAAAGATAAATTATTTGGAAAATCATTGAGTTGGAAAGCGAAAAAAAATCTAATCCAATACAATGGTTTATATAATATTAGCAATGGAGATAAAATGTCTTTTCGAGAGTACAGACCCTTTTTTAATATGTTCGTCACACTTTTCTTGATTTCATTTTTAGCTATTATTTTTTGGGCATTCGCTCCAATCAATCTGTCGGAGAAAACAGGAGCTACCTCTTTTATTTGTATGGGCTTTGGTGCGTGGATTATGATGTATACAAGTGTACAATTTATGAGTAAGCGTAGAATATTTGGTTTGTCCATTCCGTTTAAGTCACTTGCTATTATTCTCTTGCTCTTTGTTTCTTTTATTAATAATGACCACCCCATTCGACAATTGGAAAATAAAGTTGGTAACCAAAGACCTACCCTAAATGAATATTTTACCGATTGGAATGAAAATAGGACTGAGTTATTTGAGGCCGATTCAGTAATTAGACCGATTATAGTTTGCGCCGAAGGTGGTGCATTACGAACGGGTTGTTTTAGTGCAATGCTATTGGCAAGAATACAGGAAGCACATCCTAATTTTAAAAATCAAATTTTTTGCTACAGTTCTGTATCAGGAGGTAGCTTAGGTGTTAGTTTTTTTAATGCACTATGCCAAAAACCAATCAAAGGAAGAGATTATAGTGCGCACACGAAGAAGTTTTTTGAATATGATTTTCTTGCTCCAGTGACTGGTAAGCTTGTTTTCGGAGAACCGATTAATTGGTTTTCACCTTGGAGCATTAGTCGCTTCGATAGAAACATTATTTTAGAGCGATCTTGGGAATCTTCATGGTCTGAGTTAGATAAAAATGAAGAACATTTATTGAGTCAAGGTTTTTTAGATAATTATTCTGCATATAAAAACATGCCTGCATTGTTTATTAATTCTACGGAGGTAGAAACTGGAAAGCGAACCATCATATCGAACGTCAAAACTCCTCAGAATGAATTTATTGGAACGGTCGATTTTTTCGAGCAAACTGGGTATGACGTCCCATATAGTACAGCTACTGGTTTAAGCGCACGATTTCCGCTCATATCGTCTGCTGGGGCTATCAATACCGCATGTGGCAGGCGGCACTATTTAGATGGTGGTTATGTGGAGAATAAAGGAAATCAAACCGCAATTGAAATAATCAAAAACCTTCCAGAATCTTATAAGGGCAAAAGAATTGAACCTGTTGTTCTTCAAATATCTTTTTCTCCTCGAGATACTACTTGTAAAAAGTCTATTAAATTCTTAAGTGAATTTAATGAGATTGTTACGGCTTTAGAAAACACACGAAGTGGCAGAACTCATAAAGCGAATAAAGAATTGAAAGAACTATTAAAAATAAGAAATGGCGTTTATATAGAATCAAGCCTTGAGGAAAGAAATATTCGAGTTCCTATGGATCACATGACAGATATGGGGATTAAGCAAATAGTTTGGTTAATCTAAAGAGGAAGAATTTGGTATCTGTAACGCCTCTTAGGTTTGCTCTGAAGAGTTTTATTTTTGCGTTGAATGATTCTGCATTGGCATTTGTGT
>CALHVP010000016.1 GCA_938038975.1 uncultured Maribacter sp.
CGCGTTCTTTATAGAGATTTAGAACATGATTCCCCATACAACACCTACAAAAACGCAGGTTTGCCACCAGGACCTATTGCTATGCCAGACATTACAGCGGTAGATGCCGTCTTAAACCCCGAAAAACATGAGTATTACTACTTCGTTGCCAATGTAGAAAATTTCGGATATCACATGTTTGCTAAAAGTTTATCGCAACACAACCGAAATAAAGAACAGTACGTCCGATGGATCAATGCCCAAAAGATAAAAAGGTAAGTCAATTGTCCGAATTTTATGACATGTTAACTATTCTTGTACAGTTTTAACATATTCTTGTCAAAGTAGATTGCTTTACTGTCTAACTTTGCCCTTGAAAATTTAAGCAGGGGATGTTTTTATCACCAGAAGTCTTAAGAAATATTCAATATGAAAAGATGGATAACATTAATTTGTCCTCTTATCGTGACGTTTGTTTTATTTGGTTTTGGCTTAGTACCTCTTGTAGTAGAGGTGCCAGAATTACTTAAAGTAAAAGAACCTACTAACGTTTTGTTTCCCAAAGACAAAACTGCAATGAATGAAGTTGAAATATTGCCACCCTTTGCGGGAACAGCCTTTACTGGATTTAGAGAGGCTTTGGCCTTTAAGGAATCTAAAGGAGACTATGCTGTAGTAAATACCTTTGGTTATTTAGGTAAATACCAGTTTGGCATGAGTACGCTAGAGTTAATGGGTGTGTATAACGCACAGAGCTTTTTGCAAAACCCAGAGCTTCAAGAGCAGGTATTTCAAATTAATATCTCAAGAAACAAATGGATTTTGAGAAGAGATATTAAAAGATTCGTGGGAAAAAGAATCCATGGAATTGAAATTACGGAATCCGGAATACTAGCGGCAGCACATTTAGCTGGTGCTGGTAATGTAAAGCGTTATCTTAGATCTCTTGGAACAAGAGATGTAAAGGATGGCTACGGCACCAATATTGCTCTTTATATTAAAGAATTTGCTGGATATGATATTTCTAGCGTAGATGCCATTAAAAATCCGAGAATATAAAGTCTGCAACTAGTCTAGTACTACAATAAGTAAAAAGCCTTGACAATTAATTGTCAAGGCTTTTTTTTATGCCTGTATGATAAATATAGCTGGGCGTTTATGAAGGTCTACTTTTTCGTTTTTCCATTCAGAAGCCATTTTAGTTCGGATATATTCGGTACCTAGGGTAAGGTCGCATGCTACACAAATAAATGTACTCCCGTTTAAAGATCTTTGTAATTCTTCTAGCAATTTATTGTTACGGTAAGGGGTTTCTATAAAGAGTTGAGATTGATTTTCATCTTTAGATTTTTTCTCCAACCGCTTAATTTCTTTTTTGCGTTCAGCGGAGTCAATTGGTAAATAGCCGTTAAATGCAAAATTCTGACCGTTTAAACCACTAGCCATTAAAGCTAAAACGATAGAAGAGGGGCCAACCAAAGGGACTACCTGTATGTGTTTTTGATGCGCTAATTTAACTACAGCAGCACCTGGGTCTGCAATTCCAGGACAACCTGCTTCCGATAAAATACCCATATCCTTCCCAGCTAAACAAGGTTCAAGAAATTGTGGAATTTCAGCAGCTTCCGTAAATTTATTCAAAGCAAACAACTGTAATCCAGGCTGTGATTTTCGAGGGCTGACTTTCTTTATAAAATGACGCGCTGTTTTTTCGTTCTCTACCACATAATGATCAATACTTTCTATGGCTCTTTTTATAGAGATAGGAAGAACTTCTAATGGCGGAACATCCCCTAGTGTGGTTGGGATTAAATAAAGTTTACCTTTTTGGTTGGTAGTATCACTCATAATGTTTTTCCTAAATCCTGTTTACGATATGGTCGCAAGCCGTATCAATCATTTGAAAAATTTGCTCAAATCCATCAGTTCCTCCATAATACGGGTCTGGAACTTCTTGCTCGTTACCATCAATTTCACTTAATAGCAACCGTACTTTATTCGTATGCTCGCTTTTGGTGCTCAGTTGTATAATATTTTGGTAGTTGTCTTTGTCCATGGCGTAAATGATATCATAGGTATCAAAATCCTTTGGACTAAACTTGCGGCATACTTGATCACTTATATCTATACCATATTTCTTGGCGACTGCTATGGATCTAGTATCTGGAGGATTACCTATATGATATCCTGCCGTACCAGCAGAGTCTACAATAATAGTATTGGGATCAACCTTACTTTTTAGAATACCTTCGGCTAATGGAGACCTACAAATATTTCCTAGGCAGACCATTAACACTCTTGTCTTCATGTATTACTTTAAGATAGCTTTTTAGTAAGATCGTCAATATACTTTCGGAACTGCTTATCAGTTTCCGCTAAGTTATCAACTGTTTTACAGGCATGGAGGACAGTAGCATGATCTCTTTTACCTATTTGTGAGCCAATGCTTGCTAAGGAAGCTTTGGTGAACTTTTTTGCAAAGAACATTGCCAATTGTCTAGCTTGTACAATATGTCTCTTTCTTGTCTTTGATTGTAAGGTAGCTACATCCATTTCAAAGTAATCGGAAACTACTTTTTGTATGTAATCAATAGATACTTCACGTTTCGTGTTTTTCACAAACTTCTCAACTACTTGCTGAGCAAGCTCTAGAGTTACCTCTCTTTTGTTTAAGGTAGATTGCGCTATTAATGAGATAATTGCACCTTCTAGTTCTCTAATGTTTGTTTTGATATGTTTAGCAACATATTCTATAATTTCAACAGGCATTTCTACTCCGTCTCTATAGAGTTTGTTGTTTAGTATAGATATTCGTGTTTCGTAATCAGGTGTTTGTAATTCTGCGGAAAGTCCCCATTTAAATCTAGACAACAAACGCTGCTCAATATCTTGCATATCAACAGGTGCCTTGTCGGAAGTAAGGATAACCTGTTTTCCATTTTGATGTAAATGGTTAAATATGTGGAAGAATACATCTTGAGTACCAGATTTACCAGATAGAAACTGCACATCATCAATGATAAGTACATCAATCAATTGGTAGAAATGAATAAAGTCATTTCTGGTATTCTTTTTTACTGATTCTATATATTGTTGTGTAAATTTCTCTGCTGAAATATAAAGTACGGTACGCTCAGGGTACTTGTCTTTAATCTCAACTCCTATAGCGTGCGCTAAGTGTGTTTTACCAAGACCAACCCCTCCAAATACTAATAAAGGGTTAAATGAAGTTCCACCAGGTTTATTAGCAACTGCCATTCCTGCAGAACGTGCTAGTCTATTAGAGTCACCTTCAAGAAAGTTATCGAAATTATAGTTTGGATTAAGTTGCGATTCAATTTTAATATTTCGTATCCCTGGGATTACAAAAGGATTACGCAACTCTGGATTTTTAGATTTGATAGGAACATCCATATCTTGCGGAGTCAAATTTCCTCTATTAGAACTTGGAATACGCTCTGTAAATGGTTCTTTATTACCGTAGGTATTCTCCATACGGATGATATAAACCAATTTTGCCGTTTCTCCTAGTTCCTTGGTAAGAGCAACCTTTAATAATTTAACGTAGTGTTCTTCTAACCATTCATAAAAAAACTTACTAGGTACTTGTATACTTAGAGAGTTTTCAGTGAGCTTAACTGGCTTAATAGGTTCAAACCAGGTTTTAAATGCCTGCGGTTGGATATTATCCTGGATAAATATCAAACAATTTTTCCAAATGGAATCTGCAGTAACATTCATAATTAAAAACTACGTGTTTAATGGTTAAACGCAAAGATCAAACAACAAAATAAGAAATGTTAATATCATCTTAAGCGGTGGACAAATATGTGAACAAATAATCTAAAAAAAAAATGATTCTCTATTGAATTTGACCTTTTTTTTTCTCATGTTCGTTTGCTCAATGGGGGAGCTTCTAAATATATACTTTTTTACTTAAAAAAATGCTAGCAAACGAAATTAGTTTTAGGATAAGATATGGAGAAACAGACCAAATGGGCGTAGTCTATCATGGTAACTATCCGCAATTTTTAGAAATGGGTAGGATATCATGGTTACGCAGCTTGGACTTGTCCTACAGGGAGATGGAGGCAAATGGCGTTATGTTGCCTGTGGTAAGCTTGGAAATGAAATTTATTAAACCAGCACTTTTTGACGATTTGATTACGGTTAAAACAAATCTCAAAAGTTTGCCAATGGTGAGAATAGAATTTGATTATGAAGTAACGAATCAGAACAATGAAATCTTATTAAAAGCAAGTACTGTTTTAGCCTTTATGGACTCTAGTAAGAAAAGACCTATAAAGTGTCCAGATTATATCCTTAAAAAGTTGAAGTAATTTTTTTATTTGTGGGAATTAAAACGGTTATACTGTCTTAATTTTTATTTTATGCAGCGCTTCAAGTTCTTTTAGGACTTTATCTAATTCTGTATATCTAACTGCAATAGTCACTTCACAGGTTAATTCTAGTTGTTGCGAAACAAGTTCTAACTGGTTTTTCTTAATAAAACGCATGACCGTATCCATTTCTGCATACTCAAAAGAAAGAATAACTTCTTCCTTCAGCACTCGAGTTATAATTTTTGCGGATTCTAATGCTAATTGCGCTGATCCTCTATATGCACTTATTAAACCTCCTACGCCTAGTTTGGTTCCTCCAAAAATGCGAACTACGGCAACAAGAATGTTCGTTAGGTTAAAGGATTGTATTTGGCCATAGATAGGCATTCCTGCTGAGTTATTAGGTTCTCCATCATCATTTGCTCTGTAATGGGAATCACGAACACCCAACTGCCATGCGTAACAAACATGATTTGCACTGGGATAGTTCTTACGTAATGCTTCAATTAATGGTTTTACCTCTGCTTCATCAGAAATACCATAGGCATATCCAAAAAACTTGCTCTTCTTCTCTTTTAGTAAAATACCAGAGACAGGTGTTGTAATGGTTTTATAGGTATCGCTCAGTTCCATGATTATACATTTATAGTACCAAGAGAATACTAAGGATGGCTAATCCAATTCCTAACCAGTTCTTCAGATTAAGCCTTTCCTTAAATAAAAGAATACCTAATAGGGTAGAAAGTAATACAATACCAACATTGTTTACCGTAAATATAGAAGCGCTATTAAGTCCGTTATAGCTTAAAGCTAAAAGTAAGAAGTAGATAGAAAAAAAGTTAGGTACCCCCAAGGCAATTCCTCCTATTATATTTTTATAATTCATCTTTATGGGCTGTTTTACAGCCTTTACAAGTATAAACAAGATGCCGATAATTCCTGCAAAAAAGAAAATTAATGAGGAGAATAGTGCAAATTCTTCCTCTGGCACATGCAGCTCTTGAAAATATTTGATAGCTACATCTATAATCCCAGAACCTAGAAATACTAAGAAAGGTAATACTAAGATAGACAGTGAAAACGTATCTTTAGATTGCTTCATAGAAGCAAGGTATACAGCAAATATGGCCAACACAATTCCTATTATCTGTAAAGCACTCAACTCCTCTTTGTATAAAAAAACACCTAAAATAGATGGCAGTACGAAAGACATTTTTGTAGCTACAGAAGCTACAGAAACACCAAGTTTCTGAGAGGTAGATGCCATCAGGTTAAAAACGATGATAAAGAGTGCGCCTAAGCCTAATGCCCCCCAAAACCAGCTTTTTGAAGGCAATTCCATAATATTCAGTTCACCCGGGTAGCGCATAATGCCTACCAAACAGGCAACTACATAATTTATAATGATTGCATAAAGCGTTTGTATTTGAAAGCGAACAAACAGTTTGAAAATCACAAAAATCAAACTAGAAAAAAGAATACTAAGTGCTAGGTACTGCATTTACAGTTTGGTTTTTAAATCTGTTACGTCTTCTGAGTCTACTATCAAGTGCCAAGTTTGTATACCAATAGAAGCCGCAGCGTCCGTGTTTTCTTGTGTATCGTCAATAAATAAAGTCTCGTTTGCTACTAGTTTGTTTTCTTTTAATACAAAATCAAATATTTCAGTATTTGGTTTTCTCATATGAATCTCATGAGAAAGGTAAAATTTCTCAAAACAGGCTTTGAATCTATTCCAGCGTTCTATGCCCATTGCTTCCTTTACCCAACTAATATGTAACTCGTTTGTATTACTTAACAAAAAAAGACGGTAGCTATTTTCTTTTTTTAGCTCTTCAAGAAAAGTAAGTTTTGATTCTGGAAAATCTAAAAGAATGGAATTCCAAGCGGTCGTTATTTCAGAATGGCTTGCATTAGGAATTAGTGTATTTAATTCAGAGATGAACTCTTCAGAATTCATGTTGCCCACTTCATACGCTTTAGCAATACTGTCCATTTTAGCTGTTAGCTCCGAGTATCCAAAACGTGCTAGATGTTTGTAAACTGCAACTTTATCCAGGTTTATGAAAATATCCCCAAAGTCAAATACAATGTTTTTAATCATTTTTATACATAGTTAGTAGGTCTTTATCAATATTCATTTCAGTTACCACAGTTCCATTACACTGTGGTCCCTTAATTCCGTTTTTAAATTCAGAAGTTCCTTTAAAAACTCTAGCTTCATCCCATAGGTTTGCGTTTATGAATGACTGTAAAGTTTTGGCACCGCCTTCAATAATAAGGCTCTGTATATTTAATTTATAGAGTTGATTACAAATGGCTGCGGTAGTGTTAGTGGAGGTAGTCAAAACGATATACTCAATACCTTCTAGATGTCTAGAGGTATCGGCAACCAAAGTACATACAATGGTTCGTTGTTTTTTATCCAATATATGATACGTACTAGGTACTTTTAAGTCCTTGTCTAAAAGTACTCTAATGGGCGATTTACCTGTCCATAAACGTGCATCTAATTTAGGGTTGTCCGCTATAGCTGTTGCTGTACCCACTAGAATTGCCTGTTCTTCACTTCTCCATTTATGTACCAATTGCCTAGATAGTTTGCCTGTAATCCAATAGGGTTGCGGAGCTATTTCTCTATGCTCTTTTTTAGGAGCAATAAAACCATCAGAAGTTTCGGCCCACTTTAAGATAATATAAGGACGCTGTTTCTCTTGTACTGTTAAAAATCGTTTGTGATGTGCTCTGCACTCTTGTTCCAAAACACCTACCATAACCTCACACCCTGCAGCTACTAATTTCTGTATTCCTTT
>CALHVP010000017.1 GCA_938038975.1 uncultured Maribacter sp.
TTTGTCTTGTACTTTAAAATAATATAAAGATGATTGTTGGTATTCCTAAAGAAATTAAGAATAATGAAAGTCGGGTGGGGATGACTCCTGCTGGAGTTTTTGAAATGGTAAAAAATAACCATACCGTGTATGTGCAATCAGACGCGGGTGAAGGCAGCGGGTTTTTTAATAAAGATTACCAAAAAGCCGGAGCTGTAATTTTAGATACAATTGGTCAAGTCTATGCAATGAGCGAGATGATTGTAAAAGTAAAAGAGCCCATTGAAGAAGAATATGCCTTAATTCAGGAAGGACAGATATTATTTACCTATTTCCATTTTGCGTCTAGCGAACCATTAACAAAAGCAATGATAAAACAGAAAGCTATCTGTATAGCTTACGAAACTGTTGAAGATGAAGAAGGAACTTTACCTTTATTAACTCCTATGTCTGAAGTTGCAGGAAGAAGGGCTATCCAACAAGGGGCTAAATATTTAGAAAAACCTGTAAAGGGGCGTGGCGTATTACTAGGAGGTGTTCCTGGTGTAGCTCCGGGTAAAGTTTTGGTATTGGGCGCTGGAGTAGTTGGTATACAAGCTGCTAAAATGGCAGCAGGATTAGGGGCTCATGTTACTATTATGGATATTAATATGAAACGACTTAGATATGCTAATGATGTTATGCCACCTCATGTAGTAACAGAATTTTCAAATGAATACAATATTAGAAAACACATACAAACCCATGATCTCATTATAGGAGGGGTGTTGTTAAAAGGAAAAAAAGCGCCAAATTTAATAACAAGAGACATGTTAAAAGAAATGCGTCCAGGTACTGTAATCGTAGATGTGGCCGTGGATCAGGGTGGATGCGTAGAAACAACAAAACCTACAACACATGAAGACCCTATTTACATTATAGATGATGTAGTGCATTATTCAGTAGCAAATATGCCTGGTGCGGTTCCATATACATCTACAGTAGCTTTGACTAACGTTACACTTCCTTATGCCGTGCGTATAGCAAATTTAGGTTGGGAAGTCGCATGTGAAAAAGATGCTAGCCTTAAGAAAGGATTAAATATAATCTCTGGTAAAGTAGTATATCAAGAAATTGTAGAGGCTTTTGGCTGGGAAGAGGTCATTGCTTAATAACACAAATTGTCAGTATTTTAGACCTTGTTAAAACCTTTTATTTAGTTAAAAGATTTTGGCGGGGTTTTTGCTTTTTATGTTGTAGTTTTAAAACACATTAACTAAAATTAAAAAATATGTTTGGATTTGATATGGGCTATATAATTATAGCCGGAGCATTTGGGCTCTTCAGTATGCTTGTAAGTAGACGACTAAAAAGTAAATTTAAAAAATATTCAAAAGTACAATTGCGTAATGGTATGAGTGGTGCTGAGATTGCTGAGAAAATGTTAGCAGATCACGGTATTAATGATGTAAAGGTTATCTCAACTCCTGGGATGCTAACTGATCATTACAACCCTGCCAATAAGACGGTAAATTTGAGCGAAGGTGTTTACGCACAAAGAAACGCTTCTGCAGCAGCGGTTGCTGCTCATGAAGTTGGACATGCCGTACAACATGCAACTGCTTATCAGTGGTTAGGAATGCGTTCTAAGTTAGTACCAATTTTAAATGTTACTTCACGTTTTTCAATGTGGGTGATTTTTGGCGGATTAATGTTAATGCAAACTACAGCAATTGGAGGTCCTATAGCGTGGGTTGGCGTTGGTTTATATGGTATAGGGACGCTATTTAGTTTTGTCACCTTACCCGTAGAATATGACGCTAGTAATCGAGCTTTAGCTTGGTTAAAAAATAAAAACATGGTAAGTCAAGAAGAATATGCAGGAGCTGAGGATGCTTTAAAATGGGCAGCTAGAACGTATTTGGTTGCCGCTATTGGAGCACTTGCTACATTGCTTTATTTTGCAATGCGAGTAGCTAGTAGAGATTAATTTTTTATAGCATATAATAGCCTGTACTTTTTATACTGTACAGGCTTTTTTGTGCATTTTAGGCCCAAGTTATAAGCTGAAAAATATAATTAAAATGAAAGTTTTCCCTGTAACAGATAGTACGTTAAGTGCAGATGCGCTAAATACACTTGTACATGAAAAATATAATTTTGGAGCTGACTTTTCCTGCTCACTATTTCGAACAGGAATAAACGACACCTATTTTTTAACTAATGGCTCAGATAAATATGTAGCGCGGATTTATAGTTATAACTGGCGCACTAAAGCTGCCATCTTAGAAGAAATAAAACTATTAAACCAGTTGAAGAATAAAGGTCTTTCTGTCTCTTATCCAATTCAGGGTAGTAAGGGGTCTTATTTACAAAGTCTTAATGCCCCTGAAGGATTGCGATTTATGGTGGTATTTTCATTTGCAGAAGGAAAAAAAGTTCGGTTTTTGACAAATAAAATGTGCACAACTATAGGCACATTCATGGCTAAAATGCATAAGAATACTAGAGCGTTTGGTTTAGAACGAGTAAACTATACAGAAGCCATTATTTTAGAAAAACCCTTTTCTTTTGCTACCCAGTATTTTTCTGAGTCTTTGGACGAGATGGTGTATTTGAAGGGATTGGTTAAAGAACTTAATACCTCATTTTTAGACCTTGATGCCGCTTCTTGGCAAAAAGGTATTGTTCATATGGATATTTGGTATGATAATTTTAATGTGGATTCCAAAGGTGAAATAACCGTTTTTGATTTTGATTTTTGTGGCACAGGTTGGTTTGTTTTAGATGTGGCTTATTTTTGTTCCCAATTATTTCATATAGAAACGGATAAAAAGCAATATGATGAAAAACGGACTATTTTTTTAGAAGCTTACCAAAGCGTAATGCCTTTGTCTAAACAAGAGATTCAAGGAATCCCTTCAGCTGGTGCAGCTGCTTGGATTTTCTATCTAGGAGTTCAATCTCAACGGTTTGATTGGTCTAATATTTTTCTTAGCGAGAATTACCTAAAAATGTTCGTAGGTCGTATAAAGAGTTGGTTAGATTACACTAAATAGTAATTTGTCTATCTATCTGTTGTGCTAATGAGATAAAGGTTTCTGTTCTTGAAACTCCATCAATTTGCTGCACCTCTTTATTTAGAACATGCATTAAATGTTCGTTGTCTCTACAAAGTATTTTTATTAGAATAGACCAATTTCCTGTGGTGTAATGACATTCTAATACTTCAGGTATTTTCTCTAGCTGTTTTACAGCCATTGGATTACTCATAGCCTTATCCAGATAAATACCAATATATGCCATAGTAGTATATCCCATGACTTTCGGATTTATAATAAACTTAGACCCAGCAAGAAGTCCTGAAGCCTCTAGTTTTCTTAGACGTTGATGTATAGCAGCTCCAGATATTCCAATGTTTCGTGCTATTTCTAGAACTGGTTTACGTGCATCTTGCATTAAAAATCTTAGAATTTTTTTGTCTATTCCGTCGATTTTTACTTTTTCCTCACGAGATTTCATAATTTTTATATCAATTTGAAATCAAAAATAATCAAAATACTACTCTATTGTTACCTGATGAGGTTATTAGTATAATAAATTGATAGTAAGATTAGCTTGCTACAGTATCAGGATTGTATCCTAAATATGGCACTTCGTGCTCCTTAAAAGAAATTCCGTAATTTTCTAATTCTGTAAGAATTGGTTCATATACTTCTTTTAGAATTGGGATTTGTACCCCTGGCGTGCTTATCTCTTTATTTAAAATTAGGAGTGTGGCTATTGCAACCGGGAGTCCTACTGTTTTTGCCATAGCTGTATGTGTTCTATTCTCTCCAGTTACTACCATATTAGAATCTATTTGTAGTTTTTTACCATTTAATTCGTAACCAAATTTATGGTACATAACTATCATGTCTTTGTCGTCTTCTTTTAAAGTCCAACTATCTTCTAATATTTTTTGGAGAATTTGAGCAGGAGTAGCATTTGCTATTTTTATACGTTTCTGATTATCGAAAATGTGTAACTCAAGTAGCTTATCCCAGATAATATCATCTTGATCAATCTTAAGGTAATGGCGTAATTTAAGTTCTACTGTGTCTGTTGGTGAATAGGGTAAAAATAAATTCACAAACTCACGATAGGTCATGTTTTCGGAGTTTTCAATTGTATAGCTATCGTCTGTCATTCCTAATTGAACAAAAATATTCCAAGCTTTAGAGAAGCCAACTCTACGCATAGTTCCTCTATAAATGGTTAGCGCATCATGAAGTCCGTATGCTTCTCTATAGTTTAAAGAATCTCGGTTTGCATAGCCTTCAAATTTGCCGTAGCCTTCAATCTTAAAAAATTCTGTTCTCCTAAAAAGCTTATGATATGGAATATATTTATAGGTGCCTTCTTGTATGAATTTTGCGGCACCTCCTTGTCCTGCAAGCACTACATTTCTTGGGTTCCACGTGAATTTATAATTCCATAGGTTATTATCAGATTCTGGAGCTACTAATCCACCAGTGAAAGATTCGAACAAGAGTAATTTTCCTCCCTCATCTCTAATACGGTCAATTAGTTGCATAGCACTCATGTGATCTAGTCCAGGGTCTAACCCAATTTCATTCATAAACACAAGTCCATTCTCTTTAGCCGCTTGGTCTAGGGCTTTTATTTCTGGACTTACATAGGAAGCGGTTACTAAATGCTTTTTAAGCTTAACACAATCTTCTGCTACTTTAATATGGAATCTAGCTGGAAGCATGGAAACTACAATATCAGAATTTTGTATCGCCTTAGCTCTTTGGTCGTCATCAAACACATCTAACATGATTACTTCACAATTGGCGTGTTGAGATATATGTTTTGAAATAATAGATGGTTTTAGATCCCCTATAGTTAGATGTAGGTCTTCTTGACTGGATTTATCTAAGAAGTAATCCAGTAGATATGAGGTAGACTTTCCTGCGCCTACTACAAGTATTTTTCGTGCCATGTGTATTGCTTACTTTTGTTATACAACGATTAACTAAGGTATCAAATTGTTACATTTATAAAAAATCAACAGTATTAAGTTATGAACAAAACAATTTTTATTAGTGCTTGTATTTTAGGTTTGCTAGCAGTAGTCTTTGGTGCTTTTGGTGCACACGGTTTAAAGGAACTGGTTGCTGCTAAGTCTGTTTCTAGTTTTGAAACCGGTGTTAGATACCAGATGTATCATGTTTTTCTGTTATTTGTTTTAGGGTTGTTGCCAAATATAGCTATGCGTATAAAACGAATTGTTTATTATTTGGTGATATCTGGAGTTGTTTTGTTCTCTTTTTCCATATATCTTCTCGCAATTAATTCCTTATTGGATTTTAATTTTAAAATAATTGCTTTCATAACGCCTATTGGAGGTGCATTATTAATTGGAGCATGGGGAGTGTTAGGTTATCACATTTACAAGAAAAAAGATTCAGATATTGTGTAGGGTTTATAGTCCTAGCTAATGAATAATAATATATGAAGAAAACACAATTGGTAGGACGTTTATTAGGGCCGATTGCATTTTTTGTAATTCTGTTCTTTTTTCATCCAGAAGGACTTAGCATTGAGGCAAATGCAGTTTTGGCTACTACAGCTTGGATTGCTATTTGGTGGATTACCGAGGCTATTCCAATAGCTGTTACTGCATTGTTGCCTATAGTTCTATTTCCATTATCAGGTGGCCTAGATTTAGCTGCTACTTCTGCATCTTTTGGTCATAAATATGTATTCCTGTATTTAGGAGGGTTTATTATAGCTATTGCGATAGAAAAGTGGAATCTTCATAAACGTATTGCCTTAACGATTATCAATTTTATTGGCTCAGATGTTCGAAAGATTATATTAGGTTTTATGTTAGCCACAGCGTTCTTATCTATGTGGATTTCTAATACTGCCACTTCAGTAATGATGCTTCCCATTGGTATGGCAATTATTAAACAATTAAAGGATAACCCTAATACGGTTGCCGATGAAAACAAAATTTTTGGAAAAGCATTAATGCTTGCTATAGCATACAGTGCTTCTATTGGTGGCGTAGCTACATTAATTGGAACACCACCTAACTTAGTGCTTGCTGGTGTAGTTTTGGATACTTATGGGTATGAAATTACATTTTTGCAATGGTTAAGTTTTGGTTTTCCCATTTCAATACTACTTCTTTTTATATGTTGGATATATTTAACTAGGTATGCATTTCAGTTTAAACAAAAGGATTTTCCAGGGGGAAAACAAGAAATTAAAAGGCAGTTAAATCAACTAGGGAAACTTTCTTATGAAGAGAAAATGGTAGCTTTTATTTTTGCTGCTACTGCGTTTTGCTGGATTTCGCGTTCGCTTGTTTTACAAAAAGTACTACCAGGTGTAGATGATACAATCATTGCTATGTTTTTTGCGATTGTTTTGTTCCTGATTCCTGCAAAAAATAAAAAAGAGCAATTAATTAATTGGGAAGAGGCTGTAAAAATGCCTTGGGGTATTGTGTTGTTGTTTGGAGGAGGAATGGCGCTAGCTAAAGGGTTTGAAATAAGTGGACTTGCAGTTTGGATTGGAAGTCAAATGACGGCTCTGGCTGGACTACCAATTTTGATTTTGATATTTGTTTTAGTTGCTGCGGTTAACTTTCTAACTGAGATTACATCTAACTTGGCTACTACAGCAATGCTGTTGCCAGTGCTTGCTCCAATGGCACTAACTATAGATGTGCATCCATTTGTTCTAATGGTGGGCGCTGCTGTATCCGCTTCATGCGCTTTTATGTTGCCAGTGGCTACGCCGCCAAATGCTGTTGTATTTGGTTCTGGCTATCTTAGGATTCCAGATATGGTTCGCAAAGGTCTTTTTATGAATGTAGTTTCTATTTTCACAGTTACGGTATTCGTTTACTTTGTTTTGCCAGAATTATGGAACCTTATAATAGATGTTTTTCCTGAAAATTTAAGAAAATGAAATTTCTTTTGATTCCTGATAAATTTAAAGGCTCGCTTACTAGTGAGGAAGTAGCACGTGGCATACAGGCTGGGATAGAAAAAGTAATTCCAAGAGCTTCTTTTCTTACAGTAAAAGCTTCTGACGGAGGAGATGGCTTCCTAGATGCCATTGCTCGCTATAGGCCCTGTATTGGAATTGAAACTGTTGGACAAGATCCTTTAGGGAAACCTATACTTTGTAAATACCTCTATAATCAAGAGAGGACAGCTGCATATGTTGAGCTTGCGAATGCTTCTGGCATGGAACTTCTTGATTCAAAGGATCAAGATCCAATGGAAACTTCAACCTATGGAACAGGTTTACAGATAAAGGACGCTATACAAAAGGGTGCACGTACTATTTATTTAGGACTAGGTGGTAGTGCTACTAATGATGCGGGAATGGGAATTGCTAATGCTTTAGGATATGTATTTCTAAACGATAAGAAGGAAGCGCTTAAGCCTATTGGCAAAAATTTAATACATGTTCATACGATAGATGTTTCTAATGTTCCTGATATTATTAACGACGTTACTTTTTATGCTGTTAATGATGTTACAAACCCCTTATTTGGAGCTAATGGAGCTGCTTTTGTTTATGCAAAGCAAAAAGGAGCATCGGCTAGTACTATTATGAAACTGGATAAGGGATTAGAAAAAATAAATCAAATTGTAACCAACCAATTAGGATTGGAAAATGCGTTAATTCCGGGATCAGGTGCTGCTGGTGGAGCGGCATATGGATTAATGAGTTTTTTCAATGCTGAATTTTTACATGGTATTGATTTTATATTAAAAATATCAGGTATTACATCTATTTTGGCTTTAGACAGATTTGATTACATAATTACAGGAGAAGGTAAGATAGATGAGCAGACACTTTATGGTAAATTAGTGCAAGGAGTTTTAGATCTTGGACAAAGACATGAGATTCCTGTTATAGCTATTTGTGGTGTTTTAGATATTGATTTAGTAAGAGTTCAAGAAATAGGCATACAGGATGTAATTGAAATTCAGGATTCAAATAAACCGCTAGCCTATAATATGAAGCACGCGCATGAACTATTGACGGCTGCTGTGGAAGGATTCTTTGCAAAATAGAATGCTATTTTCATGTTTTTAATACATCTATTATAGTATATGAATTTCCTAAAATCGTAAAAAAATCATTTTATTTTATTAAAATCACAATATAATGGTTGATTTTTCGATTTAAGTCTACACTCATGTACAAAAGTCAGTATTTATTTTAATAGTTTTTGGTAGTTGGTAAGGATACTGTAATTCAACGGCGATTCACCCTATTAAATCTTAAAATTAGGTGGCTTGATATATAATTTTAATAGCTTTGTACAAAATAAACTTCAAATTTATGACTGCATCTGACCAAAATACGCAAACGATTTCGTTGAAAGATTATGGCATTACGCATGAAAATATTCACTATCAATTATCTCCTGCCGAACTACAGTCTATAACTGTAGCTAAGGATATGGGAGTAGAAACTTCTAATGGTACTTTAGCCGTAAATACAGGCGAATTTACTGGTAGATCACCTATGGATCGTTTTATTGTCAAGGATGATATAACTGATGACAAAATATGGTGGGGACCTATTAACATCCCGTTTACGGCAGATAAATTTGATGCACTTTATAATAAGGTCATTAGCTATCTAAACGAGAAAGAAATTTTTGTTCGGGATAGTTATGCCTGTGCAGATTCAGATTATAAATTGAATATTAGGGTAATTAATGAGTATCCTTGGTCCAATATGTTTGCCTACAATATGTTTTTAAGGCCTACGGAAAAGGAATTAGAAAATTTCTCACCAGAATGGACTGTTATTAATGCCCCTGGTTTTATGGCAATTCCAGATGAGGATGGCACTAGACAGCATAATTTTGCTATCTTAAATTTTACAAAAAAGATAGCTTTAATAGGTGGCACTGGATATACAGGAGAGATTAAAAAAGGTATTTTTTCTGCTCTAAACTTTATTTTACCAGTAGATAAGAATACGCTTCCAATGCACTGTTCTTCTAATGTTGGTAAAGATGGAGATACAGCAATATTCTTTGGTTTGTCTGGCACAGGAAAAACCACATTATCTACCGATCCAAATAGAGAATTAATTGGTGATGATGAGCACGGTTGGACAAGCAAGAATACCGTCTTTAATTTTGAAGGAGGGTGTTATGCTAAAGTGATTAATTTATCACAAGAGCAAGAGCCGGAAATTCATGGAGCTATTAAACCTGGAGCCATTCTTGAAAACGTGGTTTTAAACGATAAAGGGAATGTTGATTTTGCAGACACTTCCATAACCCAAAATACTAGAGTAAGTTATCCTATTTATCATATAGATAATATTAGGCAACCTTCTATTGGGGAGAACGTAAAGAATATTTTCTTCTTAACTGCTGATGCTTTTGGGGTTTTACCTCCAATATCTAAACTAACACCTAGCCAAGCTGCTTATCACTTTATTTCTGGATATACAGCAAAGGTTGCGGGTACAGAGGCAGGGGTAGTAGAACCTGTTCCTTCTTTTTCAGCATGTTTTGGAGCACCATTTATGCCTTTGCATCCTGCAAAATACGCAGAGATGCTTAGTAAGAAAATGAAAGAAACTGGGGTCTCCGTGTGGTTGGTTAATACTGGATGGACGGGTGGTCCTTACGGAGTAGGTACGAGAATGAAACTAAAATACACTAGAGCAATGATTAGTGCTGCCTTAAATGGTGACTTAGGATTGTATTCTTATGACAAGTATCATATTCATTCCGTTTTCGGAGTAGCACAGCCAAGGGAATGCCCAGGTGTTCCAACATCTGTTCTAAGTCCTAGATCAACTTGGAATAATGATGAAAAATATTATTCAACAGCGTTTAAACTTACGAATGCATTTAGAGAAAATTTTAAAAAATTCGAAAGTTACGCCAGCGAAGAAATAAGACGTGGTGGTCCGCAACGATATGGATTTTAAATAATAAAAAAGCCCGACAAATGTTGTCGGGCTTTTTTATGATGTCTTATTCGTTAAATATTATTTGTTGACACTTAAGACGTACTTCCTAAGTGCCATTGTCATAGAAGGTGTTTCTGGAGTTGGTGCTTTAATATCTATACGAAGACCAGCAACTGTAGCTGCATCTACTGTAGAATTTCCAAATACGGCTATTCTTGTATCATTCTGTGTGAAATCTGGAAAGTTCTTCAATAAAGATTCAATACCAGAAGGGCTAAAAAATACTAAAATGTCATAATAGACATCTCGTAAGTCAGAAAGATCACTGATGACGGTTTTGTAAAAAATACCTCTTTTCCAAGAAATGCCCAACGCATCTAATTGATCTGGGACATCTTGCTTTAAAGCGTCTGAAGATGGTAAAAGAAAAGATTCATCCTTATATTTTTTTATAAGTGGTACAAGCTCAGAAAATTGTCTTTTACCTACATAAATTTTTCTCTTTCTATAAACCACATATTTTTGAAGGTAGTATGCTACCGCTTCCGACTGGCAAAAATATTTCATACTATCGGGAACTTTAAAGCGCATTTCTTCTGCAATTCTAAAGAAATGGTCTACTGCATTCCGGCTAGTAAGAATTATGGCCGTAAAATTTTTAGGGTCGATTTTTTGTTGTCGAACACTTTTCGCTTCAACCCCTTCAACATGTATAAATGGTCTAAAATCTACCTTTATCTTTTCCTTGTCAATAAGTTTGGAATAAGGGGAGTTTTCCATTTTTGGTTCAGGCTGGGAGACCAAAATCGTTTTTACTTTCATATGGCGCACTATTTGAGAAAGCTTCCTAAAATAACTAAGGGTGCAATTTCGAGTGTGCAAAGGTACAAAATAAAATAGAAAATATAGTTCGCAATTAAATTTTGATAATTCTTTAGCACAAGAGCCCAACCAATAGTGTTAACACTCAGAAATAAGAATATTGCTTTGAAAATCACAATGTTAGGGTTAATGGATACGTATGTGAGAAATAAGTTTGCAAGAAAAAGAACAATACCACCATAGTTCATATAGGACATCTTTTTAAAGATGATTTCACTAAAAATAGATTGAGATCCAAAAATAGCCCCGTTTGCTAGTTGTAAGGTAATTTTTACTGCTAGTAATAGAAAAAGCCCCACAAGTATAAGTGGGAAGATAAATGGGGAGTCTAGGATTTTAATCAGAGCTAAGTTTTTAAAAACAAAAAAGAGGAATAGCGCTGTGTTAATAACTTGAAAAACGGTAAAAAGAATATGAAACCAATTGAGTAACCTTTCTTTCTTATTGTACATGAAAATATACTTGTTATTGAATGGCAACACAATAAAATTCAAAAAACGAGAGTAGTCTAACTGCTTTGCAATAAGAACAAACAGGAGACTACCAAAAAGAACAAGGGTAATCCAATCTAATGACTCAATAGTTCTTAAAACAGGATTCATTCTTTTATTGGTATGGGTTGTCCGTTAAGTCCAAAATACAGATTGTTTTCCGAAATAACTATTCTAAAATAGGCTGGGTCTTTTATTTTGGAATCAGGATATGTTAATTCAAAGTAGGTAGTGTCTTTTGCAGTTAATGCAGTTTTTTCCTTTTTTACTGGACTGGCTACAATAGTATTTATTTCTTGCACCTTTTTGTAATTATCCAAATAAGCTATTCCAAACTTTAAGTCTTTTAGAGGAACATTAAATGGGTAAGGATTGTATACTTTTAAGTTCAGTGTTTCTGGCATGCCCTGCGTGAACTTATTTTCGTCTAAAACGCATTGTAGTTTTCTAAAGGAGTTAAAATGCTCGTTATAATTACCAACGTAAGATAAGCCTCCCGTCATTTTTGTAAACTTGAACGGTCCCTTCTTAACATATTTAGATAAGTAGAGTATTTTTTTATTTCTTACTGTCTCTTCAGAGTTGTCTATAGAGTATTGATTTTTTCGATATCGTACGTTGTTTAATGAAAATGATGTTTTTCCACTGTAAAAGGCATACATCGGAGCATTTCTATAGGAATTTTCGAAAACTACGGGAGTGTCTCCGGCTTCATCAGCTACTTTGTTTACCCATTCCTTGTTTCCGTGAGTTTCGTAGAAGATGCTAAATAATAAAGGTTGGTGCACAAGACCAACTCTAAGGTAAAGAATTATACCTGCATTTATAAGTCCTAAACGGAACATCCATTTCATAACATTCTTGTTGTGCAGCATGTATTCAAATACTAACACAACTAATGGGATGCAGATAATTATTACCCATTGCGTTTGTATTCTTCGGTTAAAACTGGATATAAAAAAGAATATAATAACTCCGTAGGTTAAATATAGCAACGATTTGATAAAAAGATTTTTAGCCTTGGTTTTGTATAGTGAGTAATAAATAACAGGAAATGTAAGACCAAATATGGCGATAAGATTAACAAAAAAGCCTAAGGTATATTTCTCAAAGCTATAAGCCCCGTTGGGACGCTCTGAAATATGATAGTTTATAGTAACAAAATCTTGTTCGTAAAGCCAATAGAAATGAGGACTGTAACATAACAAAGCAACTAGTACAGCAGACCAGGCATATTTGTTTCCAACGAGTTTAATGTTGGATAATAGAACAAATACAATAACCAAAACAGCATGATACTTACTGTACATTAAACAGGCCATTATAATACCTAAAATGATAGAAAGACCAAAAGAAGGGTTTTTTATAAATTTCTTATAACACAGTAAAAAACATGATGTAAAAAAAAGTAACGGTGTATCTGGTAATGTGAAGAATCCGTAGGCATTTAATAAGGTCATGGAAAATACCAGAACAAAAAAATGTGGAATAAAGCTATTTTTTTTCGAATGATCAACTAGTAGCCAAAGAACTACTATGTTGGCAACAGATAATAAGCAACTTATAAATCGCACCCCTAATTCTCCGTTAAAAAATAGACTACTTAATTTAATAAGTAGGGCAACCATTGGTGGGTGATCAAAATAACCCCAAGCCATATTTTGGCTATAATACCAATAATAAGCTTCATCATAAATAAGTTCTGTGAAATAGGCTTGAACTAGATTAAGTACTAAAAACGCAGTTAAGAAATAAAAAAACTGCTTGGGTATTTCCTTTAACATGAATTGGTTTTACTAATGGTAAAATTACGAATTATGTACAGTATCTATTTTTTAAAATAATCATAAAGATTTGTTAGGCATTTTTCTAACATTATTAAAACACTATTTTTGTAGCTAGACCATATGTTTTTATGTCCAATAGTGTAGTAATTATTCCTACTTACAATGAAATCGAAAATATAGACCCTATCATAAGGGCGGTTTTTGAATTACCAAAGGATTTTCATGTTTTAATAGTAGATGATAATTCGCCAGATGGCACTGGACCAGCAGTGTTGGAGTTACAGAAGGAATTTCCCAATATTCTTTTTTTGGAGATTAGGAAAGAGAAATCAGGACTAGGTACTGCATATATTCATGGTTTTAAGTGGGCATTGCAGAGGGATTATGAATATATCTTTGAAATGGATGCTGATTTTTCGCATAACCCTTCTGATCTTGTTCGATTACGAAAGGCCTGCGAAACTGGAGCTGATGTTGCAGTTGGATCTAGATATAAAAAAGGAGTAAATGTGGTAAACTGGCCAATGCATAGGGTATTGTTGTCGTTTGGGGCATCATTCTATGTAAAGATGATTACAGGTATGCGTGTGGATGATCCTACAGCTGGCTTTGTATGTTATAAAAGAAAAGTGTTAGAAGAAATTAATCTAGACTCCGTTCGTTTTGTTGGGTACGCATTTCAAATAGAAATGAAGTTTAGAGCATATTTAAAGAATTTTGATATCCAGGAGATATCTATCATTTTTAGAGATAGGGTTCGAGGAAAGTCAAAAATGAATGGCTCCATTGTTAAGGAAGCAGTTTGGGGTGTGTTTGCACTAAAAATAAGAAGTCTATTTCAGAAAAATAAATTTTAAGGATGGGTAGAACGCTTTTGAAAAATGGAATGCTAGTTAATGAAGGGAAAATAGTGCAATCCGATATTTTATTGGAGGGCGATCTCATCCTTAAAATAGCATCTGATATAACAGATGATACTGCAAAAGTCATTGATATAGAGGGTAAATATATATTGCCTGGTATTATAGATGATCAAGTACACTTTCGTGAACCAGGATTAACTCATAAAGGCACAATTGCTACGGAAAGTAGAGCAGCAGTTGCTGGTGGTATAACATCATTTATGGAGCAGCCCAATACGATTCCGCAAGCAACGACCATTGAAAAGTTAGAGGAAAAATTTACCACAGCAAGTAAAACTGCATTTGCTAATTATTCTTTTCCTTTTGGTGGAACAAATGACAACCTTGAAGAGCTAAAGCGATTAGATAAAAATTCCTGTTCTGGAATTAAATTATTTTTAGGGTCCTCTACAGGTAATATGTTAGTGGATGATGAAGAAGTAATTGAGAAGATTTTTAGAAGTACAGAGATGGTTATTTCAGCTCACTGCGAGGATGAGGGTACTATAAAACGTAATCTAGCAGAATATATAAACAAATATGGGGATGATATTCCTATTGAATATCACCATCTTATTAGAAGCGAAGAAGCTTGTTATCTATCCTCCTCAAGAGCAATAGATTTAGCTAAAAAAACAGGAGCAAGATTACATGTTTTTCATCTGTCTACTGCTAAAGAAATGGATTTGTTTAGAAATGATATTCCCTTAAAAGAGAAAAAGATAACAGCAGAAGTATGTATTCATCATCTTTGGTTTTCCGATAGTGATTACAAAGAAAAGGGTACACTTATAAAATGGAACCCTGCGGTAAAGACTGCTAAAGATCGTGATGCACTTTGGGAGGCGCTTTTAGATGATAGGATTGATGTGATTGCTACAGATCATGCTCCTCATACTAGTACAGAAAAGGATAATGTGTACACAAAAGCGCCTAGTGGAGGACCATTAGTACAGCATGCGTTACCTGCTATTTTAGAAAAACATTTAGAAGGTAAGATTACACTTGAAAACATTGTTCAAAAAATGTGTCACAATCCTGCCATATTATTTCAAATAGAGCGAAGAGGATATATAAAAGAGGGCTTTTATGCAGATTTGGCTATAGTTGACCTTCATAGCCCTTGGAAGGTAACTAAAGAAAATATAGCTTATAAATGCGGATGGTCACCATTTGAAAATGAAGAATTTAGAGCTGAGGTTACCCATACATTTGTGAATGGACATTTAGCGTATGATAATGGTGTTTTCTCTGAAGAAAGAAATGCAAAAAGGTTAACTTTTAATCGACCATGAAAAAAGCCATAGTTTTATTTTTGAGTGTTTTTGTAGTGATTGGATGTGCCGAAAAGCTAATTGAAAAACCAAATAATTTAATACCTAAAGAGAAAATGATAGCTATTCTTAAAGATATAGCTATTCTTAATGCGGCTAGAAGTACTAATACAGCAAGTTTAAAGGAAAATGGGATTGAACCAACTGAATATATTTTTGAAAAATACGCAATAGATTCAATCACATATGTAGATAGTGACAGGTATTATGCATCACAACCATCAGAATATGTCTCTATTTACGAAACGGTAGAAGCGTTATTAGTAACAGGTAAAGACGATGCAGAAAAACGAAAGAAATTAAATGACAGTCTCAACCTAGTAAAACGCAAGAAAGAACAAGCAAAGGATAGTTTAAATATTATCAGGAAGGCTCCACAGTCTCAGTCTCCGAAATAAATTTTTTAGTACTAAACGCTATACTTTTATCTAAAGGTTGAAATTCTAACTGAAGTGATGATTTTATTTTATCACAGTTATATGCTTCTTGGTGTCTGAGACCATAAATCGTATTACTCGTAATTCTACGTTTATTTCCTGTACACAAATGACTTATAAAGTCTAAATATCTTAGGACTTTTAATTGCCAAAACAGTAATTTTTTTGTCGGAGGTTTTTTACCCATAACGCTGGCAAGCTTGCTCATAATATCCTTAAAGCTTAGATTTTCAGACACTAGAATAAATCGTTCTCCTGTGATAGTAGACTGCATTAAACCTAACATTACTTTTGAAACGTCGGTTACGCTAACAAAACCACTTCCACCAGGAGGGTAGTGTTTTTTTAAATTTTTGGCTGTTTTAAACAGCGTACCACTTCCAGTTTCCCAAAACCCAGGACCTATTATTACCCCAGGGTTTACTATTACTATATCCAAATTTTCTTGTGAACCTCTCCATACTTCCATTTCAGCAGCATGTTTAGTCAAAGCATATACGTTTGCATTCTGCCCTGTCCATTCATTCTCTTCTGTCGCTTTCTTACCGGGTAGACTAGGGCCAATAGTGCCTATTGTACTTACATAACACAACTTCTTAATTCCGTGAGCAATACATAAGTTAACAATATTAGCAGTGCCTTCAACATTTGTCTTCTGTAAAAGATCAAAATCCTTTGGGTCAAAGGAAATGAATGCAGCTGCATGGTAGACATAATCAACATCTTTGAACACTAATTCTAAAGCTGGAATATCTAGAATATCTGCCAGTACCCATTCAATTTTATTAAAAACAGTTTCAGAATTGCCTATGTAATATGAGAAGATTTTTTTTACTTCTTCTAGTTTGGATTTGGTTCTGTAAAGAGCTCTTACTTTAGTGTTGGTCAATGCTAAATCTAATAAAAGATGCGAACCAACCAAACCTGTACCTCCTGAAACTAAAATCATATATCAAAGTTAGGGAATAGCCTCAAATAAATTTGGTATAATTTGTGGTAGCTAGGCAGGACATTTACTTTTATCTTTGCAAACAAAAGTAAACACCACAAGATGAATTCAAATTTTGTTAAGGAACTGGAATGGAGAGGAATGTTGCATGATGCAATGCCTGGAACAGAGGAGCACTTACTTGCAGAAATGCAATCTGCTTATGTGGGTATAGATCCTACAGCAGATTCTTTGCATATTGGTCACTTGGTTGGAGTAATGATGTTACGTCATTTTCAATTAGCAGGGCATAAACCGTACGCATTAATCGGTGGTGCAACAGGAATGATAGGTGATCCGTCTGGAAAATCTGCGGAACGAAACCTGTTGGATGAAAAGACTTTAAGGCATAACCAAGATGCATTACAGGAGCAATTATCACGTTTTTTAGACTTTGAAAGTGATGCTGATAATGCAGCCGTACTGGTAAATAATTATGATTGGATGAAAGATTTTTCATTTCTAGATTTCATAAGAGATGTTGGTAAGCATGTTACAGTAAATTATATGATGGCAAAAGATTCTGTAAAGAAACGTTTGTCTTCAGAAGCAAAAGAAGGAATGTCCTTTACGGAGTTCACTTATCAATTGGTGCAGGGATATGACTTTCTACATTTGTATAAGGAGCATAATTGCACCTTGCAAATGGGTGGTAGTGACCAATGGGGAAATATAACAACAGGTACGGAGTTAATAAGAAGAATAGGTGGAGGTAAAGGTTTTGCACTTACATGTCCTTTGATTACCAAGGCCGATGGTACTAAATTTGGAAAGACAGAAAGTGGTAATGTTTGGTTAGATGCCAACAGAACATCTCCATATCGTTTTTATCAATATTGGTTAAACACATCAGATACTGATGCGGAAAAGTATATTAAGATTTTTACCTTTATCAAAAAAGAAGAAATAGAGGCACTTACTTTAAAACATAATGAAGCGCCTCATATGAGATTGCTTCAAAAACGTTTAGCAGATGAAATTACAGTAATGGTGCATTCACAAGAGGATTTAGACAACGCTGTAAAAGCTAGTAATATCCTTTTTGGAAAATCTACAGCTACTGATTTAAAAGGCTTAAATGAAAAAACATTTTTGGATATTTTTGATGGTGTTCCGCAAGCAGAGATTTCTGCAGTAGAACTAGAGGGAGGTTTAGATATGATTGCTGCATTGGCTGCTCAAACAGGATTTTTAGGATCTAATGGGGAAGCACGTAGAGAGTTAAAACAGAATTCTATTTCGGTAAACAAGGAGAAAGTTAAAGAGGATTATAAAATCACTAGAGAAGACCTCATTAACGAAAAATTTGTGCTGTTACAACGCGGTAAAAAGAACTATTACGTCCTAGTTGTAAATTAATAAACCAGGATTATCTTAAACCTATGGTAAAATTAACGCAACCAATACCTATTCTGCGTATCTTAAAAGTGTAAAACGTTTAGAATGAAAAAGATATACTTCTTTATTTTCGTAATTACGCTGCTATGTTCTTGCTCCGAAGATGAGAGTTCTCAATTAGACGAAACACTTCTTCAGTTTGAAAACCAGAAATGGGAATTGTTTAGGACCACTGGAAATGTAGCTAACTCAGAGCGTACAGGTGAGGACATGGAATGGCAGGAGTATTACTTTTTTAAACTAGATGGGTCATTTGAAAAAGTACGAGAAATAGAAGGGCTTGTTTCAAAGGCAACGGGTTCTTTTGAAGTGATTGAATATAATAACGATGATTCTGATTATTTGGAACTTACCTATGAAAGTGGTCATGAGTTAATAGGGAGTTGCACAGGAGATTTAAAAGAAGTTTTAGTATATAGAACCAGTACAATAGTTTCTAATACTTGGTTAGCCTGTGATGGGCCAGGGCTAGACTATATGTTGGTTGAGGATTAAAGCACCATTAAATTACAACCACGAATATCTGAACTGTCAAATCTACCTAGGATTTCAAAACTATCATCTTCATATTTTTTACCTAAATCTTGTGTAGCAATAAATGAGCAAGAGTATATATTCGCTAAATCTATTACATTTACCCCTCCTGTTTTTGCATAGGATTGATAGGTAAATGGGTCTTCAGTATCTCGCACTAGCACCTTCATCCAAGGTGGACATTTGAAAATACCGTTTCCTTTAGAATAGGCTTGGGATAATAGTTCTGTCATTCCATATTCAGAATGTATATCATCTACTCCAAAACCTTGTTTAAGCAGATGATGAAGCTCCTCACGAATCAACTCTTTTCTGCGGCCTTTCATACCACCCGTTTCCATGATTACGGTGTTATTGAGCTTTAATTGATGCTTTTCACAAAAATCTAAAAGAGCAAAAGAGACTCCTATTAAAAGAGTTTTGGTATTCCTCGCTTCAAGGATTGTTAATTGTTCATTTAACCGTTCTGTATCATGTAAAAAGAAGCCGCTTTTTGGATGTCCTGATTTTTCTATTAAATCATTCACCATATAGATTAATGAAGAGCCCTCACGTTCTAAATAAGAAGGTAAGAGCGCAACTATGCAAAACTCCGAAGGATTACCATAGAATTGTTTAAATGCAGTTAGATAACTATTCTTATATAATTCTATGTCTGTAACGAAGTGTTTACTGGTAAGGCTGCCAGTGGTGCCGCTACTTGTAAATATCTCTACTGGAACTTTAGTAGTGCTTAGTAGTTGTTTGTCTTTAAAAAATTGAATTGGAATAAAAGGAATGTCCTCTAGATTATGCACATTTTCTGGCGTCATCTTTAGGTGATTACAGAAGGTGCGATAAACTAGGTTGTTCGCGTATTGAAAACGAAATGTATGTAAGGCTGCTACCTTAAATTCTATATCAGTAGTTATTTGAAATATACCTTCGGTGTGTAATTCGCTATTCATTTGTACAAAGGTACTGAACACCTAAAGAAATGAAAACGACTACAGTTTATTAGTTCAAATAAGTGTAGAAAGTTTTAGCGGAATAGTTTGGCTATATATAAAACGATCTAAATTTATTTTACTACTAGTTTACGATTAATGGATTTGTTGTTCTCCACAACTTGTACCATATATATTCCAGGAGATAATCTAGAAATATCTAAAGCCTTGCTAGAAATTCTATCTGTTAATACCAGTTCTCCAAAAACATCAAAAACTCGCACCTCTTTGATATCGTTTTGTTGCGTGGTAAGATATACAACATCTGCTGTTGCCGGATTTGGATAAAGTTTAAAACCTGCAATTTCAGTTTCATTAGAATTTAATGACGCCGTGTTTTCCTGAGCATATGTAGCCAGTGAAATTCCTAAAAGGAAAGTAATGTAGATTTTTTTCATTTGATATTGATTTGGGGTCAATACGGTAAAGGTACATTAGGAAAAGAGGCACTTGCTGAAAATGTTGTGAAAGCTATTATTTTGTAGGTCAATCGAATAGCCTCAGTATTTCATCGGAATTATCTGCCGATGGTCGAGCGGGTTGCGTACAAAGTATTCCCTAAAATTGGTAAATGCTTATTTGATAATTAATTTTCTAGTAGCAACTTTATCCTTTTCTATTACTCTCAAAACATAAACACCAGCATCAAGTTCGCTAACATTCAATTCTTTTCTTAGAATCGTTGTTTTCAACACTAATGTGCCTAGAACATCATAAATAAAGATTTCTTTAGCATTATTTTTTTCAGTGGAGATATACACTTTTCCAGAAGTAACAGGATTTGGGTACATGCTAAAATTAGCTATGTCTCCTTTATTCTGGGTACTTTGCCCATAACTAAAAGAGATAAAAAGAAAAGAAAGTATAAAGTAGATTTTCTTCATATATAGCTGGTTACAAATGCTATGCCACAAATATAGGAGATCTATTGGCCTATTGTAAAACTAGACTACTCTTTTATGCTGTTTTTTCGATGAAATGTAAAAAAGCCCACAAATTGCGGGCTTTTTCTCAAAAAATTAGATGTTTTTAGTTGATTCCTGCAGGCCAACCTGCACCCCATGTAGAAATGTTGGTTCCAGTTCCGTTTCCAATTCCACTTACTAAGTCAGTCTCTGATGATGCCCCATCAATAGAAGTATTAGCGGTAACATCTGTAAAAGTAATATCAGTAAAGCTCAATGTTCCTTCTAAAATACCAGATGACGTAGGAGTCGAAGCTTCATCGTCGTCTACAGAAATACCTGTGTTTTTACCTATAATAAGTACATTAGAAAAAGTGCCTTGCGTGCCGGCTCTTAATAAGAAACCTCTAGTGCTATCGTTTGCACCACTTTCACTTTCAATTGTTACATTGGTAACTGTTGGATTAGAAAAGGCTCCAGATGCATTTGTAAAATCTGTATTGAAACCATCACACTCAAATGCTTCATCTCCAATTCCGTTTCCTTGTAAAACGTAAGCATCTGTAATAGTACCATTATAACCCTCAGTCCAATCTATAGAATCATCTTCAGCGTTTACAACTACAACAAAGCTAGCGTTTACTGTTCCTCCAAAGAATTCTACCCCATCATCTGCACCTTCAAAAGCTTGAATATATTCTATGGTAGTTCCGTTACCAACACCGTAGAAAGAAAATCCATTATTTTCAGACTGCCCATCTGCTGCACCACCGGAATACTGAACACGAACATAACGTAAAACCCCAGAGTTATCATCTGCAATATTTCCTCCGTATGGAAGATTTCCTATTTCAGAAGTTGCTGTAGAGGTTCCAGTTACAGAGTTTACAGGTGCTTTACCTAATAAAATAATACCACCCCAATCTCCAGCTGAAGGCGTAGTTGAATTAGAGGTAAATATGATAGGGTTAGAAGAGGTTCCGTTTGCAATTATCTGCGCGCCTTGTTCTATTGCTAAATATACATTAGGTCCTGCTTCTGCTTTTATAATTGTACCAGGTTCTATGGTAAGAACCGCACCAGAAGCTACGATGGTAGCACCATTAATAATATATTCTTTACTAGCTTCTAAGGTTAAGTTTTCGGTTATAGAACCTGAAGCTGGTGTTAATATAACGGTTTCGTCTTCATTACCACCTTCGTTGCCGGTTGTATTGTTAACTGTTGTTACGCTATTGTCTGTAATTACGATATCCGCTGTGTCATCACGTTCACAGGAAATAAAAAGTGAGGCTACTATACCAAATACTAATAATCTGTTTTTCATTGTCTTTAGTTTAAAGTGTAATTATGGATGTTGTTAAAATTTATATTTAAGTGTAAGTCCTATGTTGATACCTAGATTATATTCTCGGATGGCTATATCTCCATTTCCAGTATTTTCTCTTACCAAAGAGATGTCTGGATTTAATAAGTTTGTAGCACTGAGATTGGCTTCAAAATGTTCTCCAATTGGGTTTTTCCAAATGAAATTTAAAGTGGGGACAGCTTTCTCTACGATATTCCCTAATGAACCTGCGCCTAAAGCAGATATTCTATCAGAAAAATAAGAGAATACTAAAGTTGCTTTTGGTTGATAATTCTCAAAAGATGGGCTGTAATTTAAATCTGTATTGATGATAAATGGCGATGCACCTTGCAATGCATCTGAGTTACGATCAAATGTAGTTCCAAAGGTGTTTTCATCACCCGCCTCTATATTTTTCAAATCTTGATTTGTGTGTGTGTATGCTGCATTTAAACCAAAAGAAAGCGTGGTCTTTTCATCTTCATTAGTAATCAGGTTTTTTCTCATTTCAACCTCTATACCAACAACTTCGGCTTGTTCACCAGTACGAAAAAGACGTTGTGTACCTGTAGCATCTGCAGCAATTACACGGTTTACAGGGTTTTGAATTAATTTACCAAAAGCAGCAACTGAAATGAGCTCTCCACGTTCCATAAACCATTCATATTTAAGGTCAAAGTTGTAGATGTCTGAGTAATTAACCCCATCTCCGTTCTTGCCTCCAAATAAATCTGGATTACCTCCAAAACGTTGGGTAACTCCTTCATAAACAAACGGTGCTACTTCCTTGAATTCAGGAAAAGAAACAGTATTACTAAACCCAAACCTTACATTGGAATTTTCGGTTAATTTGTAACGCATATTTAGACTAGGTAGAAAAATATTCTCGTACACATTTCTAAACCCAGGGTCTGAAGGAGGAAGGTTAATTACATCATATTGAATATTCTGACTAACAGATTCTGCTCTAATGCCGGGTACAACAAGAAGTTTGTCATTAAGACTCCATTCAGCTGATATGAATCCGGCATGAATATCAAGATTTCCTTGATAGCTATTGTCTGGTAGGCCGGGTCTATTAACCGCTCCAATATCGTTGTTAATTGGGTTTAGATTTCTAATTTCATATAGTGTACCTTCTGCTGTTCCAAGACTACTATTTGCAATAGTAAAGAAGGAATCAAAATTAGTTACATCTGTAATTGGAGTTGTACGATCAAAAACTCGGTAACCGTATCTTATGCTATTAAAGTTTCTTTCTTTAGTCCTTCCGTTATACCCAAACTTAAAAGTTAGTTTCTCAGAAACAGTATTTGTAAGATTAATGAAGCTGTTAAGTTCATCATCTTCTATACTTTGAAAGAAGCGTTGATTTTCAAAAGCGGTATTTGTAAAAAATACTGGGTTTGTACTAGGATCGTTATCTAAGGCAAATTGATAGTTTTCTAAAGTAATACGCTTTCTATCCGGTTCATCCGACAAGACTTTGTTATATCCTGTTCCCCAGTCCAAAATCCATTTTTCATCAAATCGATGCTGCCCAGTAAGCTGATTTACAAAAATCATATCTTGGTTAAACTGTACGTTAGAGATAAAGAATCCGTCGTCTGAAGTAATACCATCACGGTTAAATCCTTGTCCTTCTGTTCCAAAGAAACTAACGGCATCTCTAGCACTATTAATGAACAATGAGCTATATTTTATTTTGTGCTTGTTATTTATTTTATAGACAATGTTACCAAGTGCTGTTGTCGTTGTTTTATAAGTGTATTCTTCGGTATTGGGAAAATCAAACTTTAAAACATTTGTAAAATCCCTAGCAGGACCTTCTAAGAATTCATAACCATTTCTAAAACTTGCTGTACCAAAGAAACTAAGTCTAGATTCATCATTTAAATTAATAGAATAACCGCCTTCAATAGCCCCATTAATATTAACTGGAGTAGACATGCTTTCTGGGTCCACACCATGAGATAGTATTACCGCAAAAGGATTGTTGTTATACCTGTTGTAGAAGCCAAAAAAACTAGTTCCTTCACTTTGTAAAAAATCAGCCCCTATTGCATTGGAGTTAATTCCGCTACCAAGAGCAATTTCTAAATAACCATCTCCTGTATATTCTTTGGAATCTATGTTTACGTTTCCTGCTGCAAAATCGCCGTAGTAAGAGGAGTTGTAGGCTTTACTAACAGAAACATTTTCAATTATACTAGATGAAAATAAATTAAGGTCTATGTTCTTCTTGTTAACGTCGTTGGAAGGCAAGGATAAACCGTTCATAGTGGTGTTTTGATACCTGTCTCCTAATCCACGAACATATACATTACTTGAGCCTTCTTGTTTAGATATCCCTGAGATTTGAGAAACGGCTGCTGCTGCATCATCAATACCTTTTAAGGTTAACGCTTCTGCACTAATAGCTTCTTGCATTACTGTGGCATTCTTTTGTTGCAGTAGTAAAGCAACTTCTGAATCTTTTCTTGCAGATACCGTTACTACGACCTCGTCCAAGGACACTCCTGCGGATGCGCTCATGGGAACATTTAAAGTAGATACGTTTCCGGCTACTACTTCAATATTTGGAATTTCTATTGTTTCATATCCTAGATAACTAAAAATTAGTGTGTAGATACCAGGGGCTACATTTGCTATTTGATAAAGTCCATCAAAATCTGAAGTAGTTCCTTTAGTGGTTCCTTTAACCAATATATTAGCAAATGGTAAGGGCTCATCATTAACTTCTTTATCAATCAATTTTCCTACAATGCTACCTGTGTCTTGTGCAACTCCTTTTGATAAACAAATAAGTAATACAAATAATAGTAATTTCTTCATCGAACGTTATGATTCTTAAATCCGCAGCAAAGAAAGGGAGGGGTTGTAAAGGTCGAGTTACCGTCATGTTAAACATTTATTTTTTTAGTGTTATCTAAACGTTACTACATTAAATCAATGTTAAGCCGTTTTTTGGTATGCGTATTATCTTTACATTTGGTAAACTAACCTTACCTAATAAATCATGAAAAAGAAGGACATTAGAATACTTTTAGTAGATGATGAGCCAGACATTCTAGAAATTGTAAGCTATAATCTATCCGCAGAAGGTTATGATGTGTTTACGGCAAAAAATGGTTTAGATGCTGTTGCTCGTGCAAAAAAGAAACAACCTCATTTAATCGTTTTAGATGTTATGATGCCAGAAATGGATGGTATAGAGGCTTGTGAAATTTTAAGAAAAACTAAAGGATTAGAAAATACAGTAATTACTTTTCTTACTGCAAGAGGTGAAGATTATTCTCAGGTAGCTGGTTTTGATGCGGGAGCAGATGATTATATAACAAAACCCATAAAGCCAAAAGTTTTGGTGAGTAAGGTAAATGCCTTACTAAGACGTTTACTAAAAGACGAAGACCCAGAAGAAGATATCACACAGGTAGGAGATATCATTATAAACAGAGAAGAGTATAAAATTGTTAAAAAGGGAATAGAGATAATTCTACCAAGAAAAGAATTTGAGCTTTTAGCCCTATTAACCTCTAAACCTAGTAAAGTATTTAAGCGAGAAGTTATCTTAGACAAAGTTTGGGGTAATGAGGTGGTAGTTGGTGGTCGTACCATTGATGTGCATATTAGAAAGCTTAGAGAAAAAATAGGTGAAGAGCACTTTAAGACAGTAAAAGGGGTAGGATATAAGTTTGTGCTCTAATGTCTGTTCCTTCCAAAAGATCTTATAGGTTCGCCTTCAAATCGTCATCATACATTACCGCATTTTCAGCCGTGTTTTTAGGTTTACTATTTTGGCAATTTCAATTTATAAATTGGTGGTTTTTTCTTTGCCTTTTAGTTTTTATTTACCTTATTTCCTTTATTATACTTCAAATAAGAATAGAAAAATTTATCTATAAGAGGATAAAAAAAATCTACGATGATGTAGCCCTGTTAGAGTCTTCAACCTTTACTACATACCCGGTAACAACAGATATGCGCACACTTACCGCTGAAATTGGAAAGTTTGCCCAGGATAAAAAGATAGAAATAGATACATTAAAAATTAGAGAAGAGTATAGGAAAGACTTTTTAGGTAACGTTTCTCATGAGTTAAAGACTCCCTTATTTACGGTTCAAGGATATATAGAAACACTTCTAGATGGCGCTATTGAAGATAAGAACGTTAGAAAAAAATATCTCTCAAGAGCTAATAAAGCGGTAGATAGACTTATTTATATAGTTAAAGATCTTGATCTTATAACCAAATTAGAAGTAGGAGACTTAAATCTAGAAGAACAGAATTTTAATATTGTAGAACTTATCCAAAGTGTTTTTGATCTTTTGGAAATGAAAGCTGCTAAAAAAAATATTGTTCTAACTTTTGATATTACTTATAACTCGCCTATTATGGTACATGGGGATAAGGAAAAAATTCAGCAAGTACTAACGAACCTTTTAGTAAACTCTATTAAATACGGCAATGATAACGGTACTACAGAGGTTAGTGTTGAAAACCTAATACAAAATAAAGTAATTGTTAGAGTAACCGATAATGGCATAGGAATTCCTACTAACCATATTACGAGGCTTTTTGAACGATTTTACCGCGTAGATCAAAGTGGTAGTAGGCGTGAAGGAGGTTCTGGTTTAGGTCTTGCTATTGTTAAACATGTAATTGAGGCACATGGCGAAAAAATCTATGTTGAAAGTGTTCCAGATGTAGGTTCAGAATTCTCATTTACTCTTGAGAAGAGTAGCATAGGAATTCAAGATAAGGAATAACGGTAAAGGGCCTTATTTTTAGTAGTTTTGCACTCTTATACTGTATAACGTGGGAAGTAAGAACAAGCTTAAAAGATTTAAGGAAAACGAAACCTTTAAAAATGTAATTCAACCAACTAGAGAAGCCGTAGAAAAAGGTTTTGAAAAACGAGGTAATTGGCATAATCATTTTGGAAATGATAATCCAATAGTTTTAGAATTGGGTTGCGGAAAAGGAGAGTATACAGTAGGTCTATCCAAGTTATTTCCAGAGAAAAATTTTATCGGAATTGATATAAAAGGCGCACGTTTTTGGCGTGGTGCTAAGACAGCATTAGAAGAAGGCTTGGATAATGTTGCGTTTCTAAGAAGCCAGATAGAACTTGTAGATTTATTATTTGCAGAGAATGAAGTTTCCGAAATCTGGATAACTTTTCCAGACCCTCAGATTAAATATAAGCGTACAAAACATCGTATGACTAACCAAGCTTTTTTAGATCAATACAAAAAAGTTTTAAAGCCAGGTGCTTTGATGCATTTAAAGACAGATAGTGAGTTTATGCATGGTTATACTTTAGGTCTACTGCATGGAATTGGACACCAGGTTATCTATGCTAACCATGATGTGTATAAAAATGAGGGTAGTCCAAAAGAAGTATTAGAACTACAAACTTTCTACGAAAATCAGTACCTTGAAAAAGGAAAACCTATTACTTATATCCAATTTCGGATAAATTGACGCTATGCAACACCTGTTGATACTTTTTTTTGCAACGTTCTCCGCCGCTTTTATGGCAACGGTTCCACCTGGATTGTTGAATGTAAATGCAGCTAAGACTAGTGTAGAAAAGAATAAGTTAAATGGCATTATCTTCAGTTTAGGCGTTTCTACTATGATCATGCTTCAAGCAATTGTAGCTGTATTTATTTCTAAGTTTCTCCATAAAAATCCTGATGTAGTTGCCATACTACTTAAAATTGCTATCGCTGTTTTTGCTGCCTTAGCAATTTACTTTTTTATAACAGCAATAAGTAACAAAAAGAAGAAAGTAAAAGCGATAAGAATAAGTAAACGTAGTAGTTATTTTAAGGGTTTGTTTTTAGCAGGAGTTAACCTATTGACAATACCATACTATAGTGGATTAAACATCATGTGGAATGCTTCTGGATGGATAAAATTTGAAGTATGGGATATTGTCACATTTGTTTTGGCAGCTGGCACAGGAACATTTGCTGTGCTTTATCTCTATGTGTTTTATTTTAATAAGCTAGAACATAAGACAAATAAATTTGCCAAGAATGCCAATTACATATTAGGCTTTTTGATGCTGTTGTTACTTGTCATTACAATTTTTAGAGTTTACAATACATAGCATGGCGGATTCAGACAATTTCTTCTTACGAGTATATGTGGTGGTCAAACAAATTCCTTATGGTAGAGTTACCTCTTACGGTGCTGTGGCTAAATACTTAGGAGCTGCTAGAAGTGCAAGAATGGTAGGTTGGGCAATGAATGCATCTCATAATATGGAAGATGTACCTGCCCATAGAGTAGTTAATAAACAAGGTCTTTTAACAGGAAAGCACCATTTTGACGGCACTAACCTGATGCAGCAATTATTGGAGAGTGAAGGTGTTTTAATTAAGGAGAACCAAATACAGAATTTAGAAGCTTACTTTTGGGACCCATTTAAAGAGCTTGGAACTCCAATAGATTTTTAGTCAAAAGTTAAGATAAACGTTGTGGTATCTCCTGATGATACACTTATGCTTCCACCATGTAATCTCATGATTTGTTTAGAAAGACTAAGCCCAATACCTGTTCCTGTGTTTTTAGTAGTAAAAAAAGGAATAAAGATTTCATCTATTAGGTTTTCTGGAATACCTGCACCATTGTCGGTTACTCTAATGAACTTTTGGTTTCCTGCATTTATTCCTGCAGTAAAATGTATATACCCATCATCTATACCATCCAATGATTGTTTAGCGTTTTTACCAAGGTTCAACAACACTTGTGTTAATTGTTTTTGATCAATATAAAATTCTAAATCCTTTGGCTCAATACTAGTTTTAAAGATGAGGTTAGCATCTTCTTTTTGTTCGTTAAGAAGGAGTGTTATTTTCTCTAATAATGCTTCCGCAGGTACCAGTTCCCTATCAGGTTCTGGAATACTTAAAAAAGTACGATAGGATTGCACAAAACTCATTAAATCTGTTCCTTGCTCTTTAATAACTTCTAGTCCCTTGGTGGTATTTTTTATCTGTTGTTCAGAAAAACTAGTGGGTATCTCTGTGGTACTCCCTTTTTTGAAATAATTGAGAATTGACTCAGAAATTGAAGTAATGGGTGTAATGGTGTTCATTATCTCATGCGTCAATACTCTTATAAGCTTTACCCATGAATCAGTTTCCTTATCGTCTAATTCTTTATGAATGTCATGTACCACAACTAAAAGCAGCTTTTGTTCTTCTATTGTTATGGGTGTGCATTTTAAACTTAATTCCTTCTTACCACGCTCGTTACCTAATTTAAAGATGGTATTGTCAAAAGGTTTTAGGTCTGCAAAAAGCGCATAAAGGTCTTTGTCTACTTGGTTTAACTGCTTAACATGGTTCAAAGGTCTATAGTTTAAAAGCTCTTGTACGGTAGGGTTTGCATAAAGAATATGTCCTTTTGTATTTATGGTAAAAATGCCAATATCTGCCTGTCTTAGTATTTCTTGATAATACTGTTCTTGAGCTTGCTTTTTCAAATGAATATCTTGAATCATGGAGTTAAGCATGTTCAAACTATGGTTCAATTCTTCCAATGATTTTACACTGAGTTTTTCAGGAAATCGCAACGTAAAATCTTCATTCTTAATAGCATCGAAAAAATAGGCGATTTTACGATTGGTTTGGTTAACGTAGTTAATTAGTCCTGCGGATTGGAAAATCATTATTACCGCACCTATTACTCCGGCAAGATATTGTTTGTCGAAAAAGAAATAGGTAGAAATAACTACCGTGATAGTCATTAATATGACTCTAAATACGAGCTGTAGATATATATTTCTGCTTACCATATATTTAAATAATAGACTTAATCCTATTCGTTGTAATTTTTAAATTTTGATTTTACCATCAACCATCAACCATCAACCATCAACCATCAACCATCAACCATCAACCATCAACCATCAACCATCAACCATCAACCATCAACCATCAACCATTA
>CALHVP010000018.1 GCA_938038975.1 uncultured Maribacter sp.
ATTACAGTTTTCAAAGGAACTAAACAATAATAACAAGGTTACTAACATGGCCTATGTACTAAATGGTGCAGGTAAGATAAAAGATGGTAAATACAATTATGGCTATGCTTACGGTTATGAGAATAACATCTAAGAAGTATATTTTTTTTTAGGAGGATAATTCTTATCCAATAGGCTGATTTAGTTCTTATGAACTATACTTTTATGAACCAAAAGCTTTGTTTCGTAAGTTCTTAATTAGGAATACCATCCCAAATCTCTATATCATCAACCCATTGATGCATTGGGTGTGAATTTCCATATACTTGAGTTAACATAATAAAATCTAGTTTATCAGAATTAGATGTTGTTGCACCATGATGTTCTCCAATTAATTGTCCATTTACTTTCATGCTAGCGTAACCATCTATTTTAGTACTCCATTTTATATAATATTCCACCTTAAACCATTCGTTTAAGATGAGGGGTACACTATAATTTTCTGTCTGCCATATGGGATTTTGTGGACTCGTATCCCCTTGAAATAGCCAATAAGGTTTTCCTTCGTTATCGGTAGCCATAAAAGCGATCATTCTAAAACCATCTGAATAAGAAGCGTAATTTTTAGTCTTATACTCCCAAATAGCTCTCCAAGTGTCAATTCCTTTTATGGCCGTGCTATCTGTTTTCATCCAATAGCTCATATAAAGTTCTTGCGGGTTTTCTTGAATGTTATTTATTTGAAAAGGGGTTTGGGTAACCTGAACATCATAATGAACACTTTGAAACAATGTTGAGGTCTGCTCGCCCTGTGGACCCATTACATTTATAATCTCATTAGTGATAGCGTTACCATTGTCGTCGTTTATTCTATGAATTCCACTAAAATCAGAACCAAGAATATGCAGTGGCCAAGAATCTCCTGTTTCTTTATCTGTTCCGGTTAAATACTGATAATCTTCTACTTGTTCACTAAGCTGAATACCTTCAAAACCAGAACTGAATAGTAAATTAGAACTATTACTACTCTCTTCATTAACTTTATGCCGTATTTTCTTTTTTGCAGAAACTAGTTTCTTTTCTGGAACTACATGTTTATAATACTTTTTTTGAAACTCACTAAAAACTTTAGGTACAGTTTTATGAATGGTATAAAAACTTAAGCCACCTAATACACTATATATTAGTATTTTAATTAAAAATATCCTCATTAGATTAAGACTAAATTCTTTTGTAACATTAAAAAAAGACTGTATACGATAACATTAAAACCTAGTTAAGCTAACACTTAGTTTTTAAATTAGCTACATCTGAATATTTTAATCGATGATGGGTTTAAATGATAGGTTTTAAATCAAAAAGTCTATTGTTGAAAACTGCTTTTTTTAAATAGAGAAAAGCACCTTAGTTATAAACGAAGGTGCCATATAAAATTTTGTAGGTGTAAATTTATTCTTGCATACTATGATAAACATTCTGCACATCATCATCCTCTTCTATTTTCTCCAATAGTTTTTCAACATCTGCAGTTTCTTCTTCGTTAAGTGCTTTGGTCACTTGTGGAATACGTTCAAAGCCAGAGGAAAGAATTTCCAATTCTCTATTTTCTAGCTCTTTTTGTATCGCACCAAAGCTTTCAAAGGGAGCATAGATTAGGATACCATCATCGTCTACAAAAACTTCTTCAGCACCAAAGTCAATCATTTCTAGTTCTAGCTCTTCAGGGTCTAAACCTTCAGCAGGAATTCTAAAATTACAGGTGTGGTCAAACATAAACTCAACAGAACCTGAAGTGCCTAAACTTCCATTACATTTATTAAAATAACTTCTTACGTTAGCTACAGTTCTAGTATTGTTATCCGTGGCAGTTTCTACAAGAATAGCGATTCCATGAGGCGCATAGCCTTCAAACAGCACTTCTTTGTAATCTCCAAGGCTTTTGTCGCTTGCACGCTTTATGGCACGTTCTACATTGTCCTTAGGCATATTAACGGACTTTGCATTTTGTATAACAGCACGTAGTCTAGAATTGGAGTCAGGATCTGGACCTCCTTCTTTAACTGCCATTACAATGTCTTTGCCTATCCTAGTGAACGCTTTAGACATAGCCGACCAGCGTTTCATTTTTCGTGCTTTTCTAAATTCAAAAGCTCTTCCCATAATATCCCTGTTTATTTAATACTGGTAAATTTAATAAAATTCAAAACTATACTTTTAATCGCTCTCTACAATTTCTTCAATACTCCTAGCTAGTGTGAAATCTTTTTCAGTAACTCCGTTAGCATCGTGTGTATTTAATCTAATATTTACCGTTTTATATACATTACTCCAATCTGGATGATGTCCTTGAGCTTCGCACTCAAAAGCAATTCGTGTCATTACTGAAAATGCTTCTTTAAAATCCTTGAATTCAAATGTGGTTTCTATGGCACCTTCCACATATTCCCATCCATCTAATTGACTTAGGTAATCTTGTATTTGTTTGTCTGTAAATTTCTCCATAATTGCTGGTTTTAAAACATTTCTATTAATTTAAAATATGATGCTCTATAATATCTTGATTCGTAAATCTTAGGTTTTTTGGGAGTTTATTATCTTTTGGCAATACTGCTAGGTAACGGTCTTCATTGGTAGTATAGATTCTCTTTAATAATGGGTTAAAATTCCCAACACGTTCTAAGACTTCTTTTATAAAATCTTCATGATGTATCAAATCCATACTACCTAAATGATAAACACCAGTTTTGTTTCTGTTTATAAGGTAATGAATTTGTTGTGTTAGTCT
>CALHVP010000019.1 GCA_938038975.1 uncultured Maribacter sp.
TTAAAATATGAACTCTCTTTTGAGGAGCAGATAAGCTTTGATCCAGATATTTTGGTAGTAATTATTGATAGTGCCTTTTTAAAATCACAGCTTCCAAAGCACTATCGTGTAGAGGTAATTCAACGTAGTGATAAAGGGATAGCATATAGTTATGAAATGGATGCAGCCGAACAACTTACTATTATCCCCTGTGGTGGAAGATTGCTGCCAAAGAATGAATACACTATTGAGGTAGATTTTAATACCAGCTCAAATTCAATATATACCTTGCTCATACCTTTATTTGTACTACTGCTTGGTGTACTGTTGTTTTTGCGATTAAAAAAGAATCCTGTGCCTTCACGGGCTGAAGGTCATAGGGAACATAAGTCTATAGGTAGTTTCAAATTTTATCCAGAACAAAATAAATTGGTGAAACAGGCTGTTGAAATAAATCTATCTAAAAAAGAATGTGAACTTTTAGAGATATTCGTAGCGAACCCTAATCAAATCATAAAGCGAGATGAACTCACCAAAAGAGTTTGGGAGGATAATGGCGTGTTTGTAGGGAGAAGCTTAGACACTTATATATCTAAATTACGTAAGAAACTAAAGGATGATGATACTATTAAACTAACTAATGTGCACGGAATAGGTTATAAGTTAGAATTAAAGTAAAGGTCACTGTAACAGCTGATTAGCCGTAAAATGTAAAGCTAAGCGCGATTATTATGTATAAAATCTATTTATTTGCTTAATAAATTGAAAATAAATGGATTAATTTATTGTAAGTCGAAATAATGGCACCATCTTTGTTTACTAATAAGTATTATAAATTTAATTACATTACAATGAGTAAAGGAACAGTAAAATTTTTCAACGACACAAAAGGTTTTGGATTCATCACTGAAGAAGGAGTTGAAAAGGATCACTTTGTACACATTTCAGGTTTAGTAGACGAAATTCGCGAAGGCGATGAAGTTGAATTTGACCTTCAAGAAGGAAACAAAGGATTAAACGCAGTGAACGTAAAAGTTATCTAAACATATACTTTCAAGTTTAACAAAAGCCCCGTCAGCAATGATGGGGCTTTTTTGTGTCCTATGTTTTCGTTTCATTTAGGCTAGAATGATTTAAATAATCATAAGTATGTGCTAACTACTTCATTATATTGATGTAATTTCGCGCCTTGTAAAAAAATGGGTCTATGAAACGCATCAGTGAGTATAAAAAGTTGTTCGGTATTGAAAATGAAATCGATCTTAAAACATTAAAATCTACGTATAGGAATTTAGTAAAGGAGTGGCATCCTGATAAATTTCAAGAAGGAGATATAAAACGTGAGGAAGCAGAAGTACAAAGTCGTGCAATCATTGATGGTTACCACTTTTTAGTTAGTATTGCTCCTGAAACTATTGAGGCAAACTTAGAGGCCTACACAGAAACCATTACCAATTCTGGAATAGCAGATTACATTCATGATGGTTTGGTTTTAGAAATTACATTTTTAGACGGAACTACATACGAGTACTTTGGAGTTAGGAAGCCAATTTATATTAAGATGGTAAATTCTCCTAAATTGAATCGTTTTGCAAAACGTACTATCTATCCTAATTACTTGTATAGAAAATCTAAACGTACATTGCAAGAGGCATAATGTAGTTTTGACTTTAGGTTAAGCTAGTTTATTTTAGAAAAAAACACCCATATGACTTTTTTAAAGTTGCATGGGTGTTTTTCTTATGCCTAATCTAATGAATTGAAATAGCTATTAACCTGAGCTATATGTTTTGCTTTTGCTTCTCTAGTAAGCCAACTCGCTTCGAATGCATTGATAGCTAATTGTTGCAGTTGAGAATTATTTAAGTGTAGTGCTTTTGCTGTTTCATAGTAATTCTCATTCATGTAACCACCAAAATATGCTGGGTCATCTGAGTGAATTGTTGCTAAAATACCCTTATCTAACATTTTTAGAACCGGATGGTCTTCCATCTTATCAATCACATTAAGGGCTACATTACTCTGTGGGCACAATGTCAATGGTATCTTTTCATCAATTAGTCGTTGAACCAAGACCTCATCATCTAAACATCTATTTCCATGATCTATTCTAACAACATTTAAAAGATCTAGTGCTTCCCATATGTAGTCTACCGGTCCTTCTTCCCCAGCATGAGCTACTAGTTTATAACCATGTGCAGCAGAAGCTTCAAATACATTAACAAACTTGCTGGGAGGATTGCCTAGCTCAGAGGAGTCTAACCCTATACCGTCTATCCAGTCTTTATAGGGTAGGGAGGATTCCAAAGTTTTAAAAGCTTCCGCTTCACTAAGATGCCTTAAATAAGACATGATAAGTTTGTATGAAATATGTAATTCTCGTTCTCCTTTTTCAAGTGCTTTATGAATCCCGTTGATAACCACATCAAAAGGAACGCCCCTGTCTGTATGAGTTTGTGGGTCAAAGAAAACCTCAACATGAACCACATTTTGACTATGAACTTTAGTTAAATAAGCCCAAGTTAAATCATAAAAATCTTGCTCGTGAATTAGCACTTGAGCTCCTGTGTAGTAAAGATCTAAAAATTCTTGAAGATTATTAAATTTATACGCCTTCTTTAAGGAATCAATAGAATCATAATCTAAAACGATGTTGTTTCTCTTTGCTATTTTGAACATAAGTTCTGGCTCAAAACTACCCTCTATATGTAAATGAAGTTCTGCTTTAGGAATACCTTGAATAACTTTTTTTAGTTCGGTTGATTGCATATAAGATGTACTAATTTAAAATTATGTAAAGAGGATGAAGTTAAAGTTGTGAATTTACCATGTTATGGTACTCAAGGTAACTTTTTCTTTTAAGCTAGTTAAGTCTATCACTTTAATTTCCTTAGTTTCATCTGGTCTACCATAATTGGTGTAAACTGTGTATTTAAGGAAGGCTGGTTTACCATCTTGGTTTTCAAGATTAACTATCCATTGCCCAATATCAGCATCTTCTATAGTAAATTCCTCTGTGTTATAGCCATAGTCTAGTTCTCGAAGTAATCGCTCCTCGTTTCCAAAACTTGAGTGCGACCAAATAGAGAATTTTTTGTTGGGGTCTACAAATTGCACGTCAAAAAAGGCTTCTGCATGGCTATAGTCAAAAACAATGCGTTTCTCAATATGAATAGCTTTTTCGTAAAAAGAAATTGGTAATTGCTCATAAGGCACTCTAGATTTATGCTTAGTGACCAAATGGCGTACTTCTGTGGCTACTATATTTAAGACTTCATCATTAAAAGTAGCACTTATAAGACGATCGCTTAGTATTAGTTTATAAAGAGAGAATGCGCGAGTATAATCTTTTGAATTCACGTAAGCACGAGCAAGGTCTATATGAGATTGCGCTCTGTGTGGCTCCAGAAATGCTATTTCCTTGTAGATATCTAAGGAATTTGTATGTTGATTTTCTTGATCATATATATAGGCTAGTGTACGCAGTACCTTTGTGTTTTGCTTACCTTGTTTAGCAAGCGTTTTCAAAATACTATTTGCAAACTCTTTATCCCATTTTTTAAAATAACGGAAAGCTCCTATGTAGAATGAAACAGTACCTCTATTTTTTGCTTCGTTGGTAACATATATTTTTTTGGCTGTTTCAAAAGATGTCGCAGTATGTAATGGCGATAGGTCTTGTATAGATTTTTCTGCCTGTTCTAAAAGTATAGGATTTTCCACGTAGTCATTATCTACTGCCAATGCAGAAACTGACCTATTTTTTCCTTCTAACTCGTTCATAGTCACTTTTGTAGTAATTATAACCACCCCATTTCTAGCCAAAGCCCCATATCTAACGCTTCCCGCTAGTCCTGGAATAACTCCTACATTAGCTATGGTGTTCACATCTAGCCATAAAGGAACTTCTGATTGCGGCACATCATCTACTATAAACAAAGGCGTATTAGATAGTGTAAATGAACCCTGTCCACGCATTTGAAATTCGCCAGAAGTTGGGTTTACAATTAAACTTGGGAATTGACCTACCAAAAGTGTAGCTAGATTAGTTGATGCTTGCGGAAGGTCTTCAATACTTTTAGAAAACGTAGCGAAACCTAAGCTTCTTTTTTTCTTTTTACCCAAACCAGTTATAGCTTCCTTTTCTTCTCTAGCTTTTGCGGTTATAACCGCTTCATCTAGTTCTGTATATTTAGGTTCCAGATTTAAATCAATAGTAGTATTGTCTTCTACCAATATACTTTTTACTTGTGTGGTTAGAAACTCAAAACTCAATACATCACCTCTGACAGCATCAATACGATAAAAACCTTCGTCGTTGGTAGTAGTTTCAGCCAAGCTTCCTTTAACACTTACTGTTGCTCCTTGTACAGGGCTCCCAGACGCCGTAACGGTTCCCCGTATGTAATCTTTATTATTGTTTGTTATATTGGTAGTTAGCCTCCAATCTTTAAAACTACTGGTTGAGGCAGTTGTTATGTCAACCCCATAAGCCATTGCGGTAACGGGGTGTTCTTCCCAATCTCCATGACTGGTTGGTCGGGTAAAACTAATACCACGGTCTTTTGCAGTCGCTAGTTCAAATTCTAGACTGTCACCAAACACTTCCAATAACTCTAGACTAACTGCAATATCAGTATCAACTAAGATATTCTCTTTACTAAGATTAATAATTTGTTCTCCTGTTTCAGTATGCACAAGATGTAGTATGGATTTCTTTAATAGGTTTGTACCTATTTCTCCCTTCTTCATCTCATATATATTTAGTCTTAAGCGAACACTATCTGTAGTATTACTGTTGATATGGAAATGAAAGTTTTCAAGTTTCGTTTTTTGAGGTGGTATTTGAACTACCGTAGCTAATTCACCTCCAAAGCCAATCAAATTGGTCAGAGAAGCGGCGTTATTTATATTTGGACTATGATAACCCAATAGGTACTCTTTTTGGCTATCAAGGTCATTTTCCTCGACGTTGTCAGCCTCTACGGTTGGATTAAGAAACAGTATTTGACGTTTTTCCAATAACTGTTTCAGCTTCGATAATGGAATTGGAAAATTATAATATCCTGTTGCAGAGATTAGTAAAGAGTCTGTCGGTTTTGTAGTAGCATCGGTATAGCGAATATTAAAATATCCATCAACATCAGTCAATGTGCCTTGATTCCCGTTATTAAAACCAATATTTACAAATTCAATTGGACTTTTGGTTACAGCATCATAAATTACAGCACCAACTGTAATTTGTTCTTGAGCATAGGAGTTGTTGTAAACGAAACAGGCTATGGCTGTTAATAAGGTAATCAGGTGTTTTTTCATAAATAACTAGGCTTAAGCGTATAAATTTATTCAAACTATTCCTGATATGATTCTTAAAAAAGGTTAAAAAAACCATTATTTAATTTATATTCAATGACAAATTATAATTCAAAGTTCTTGTTTTGATTGTTAGCTCAATCGGTACACTTTTTGTTGTAGTCATTAATAATAGCAAAGTCCAAAATAGTTTTATTTTTAGGGTAGGGGGGTAAAATATTTTTTTTGCCGCCTATTACTAATAAAAAAGACTCTGAAATTTAGATAAAAAGGCTTTTTAATTGTACCTTAAGAATATTCCCTCCTCATTTATCGCTAAATTAAATACTATCCTATTTGTATTTGTCGGACTATTCTGTCAATGAAACATAGTATATGTATTTCATTTTACAGCAAAATATAAACAGCTAAAGGGCAAAGCCTATAACATAATTTGGGTGCTAACTTTTTAGCATTCTTCCCCCAAATTAAAAAGGATATATCAAATGTGTATCCAGTATTTCAACAACCAAAACCAATTTGTAAAATGAAACACATTTACAACAAAATTATGTCGTCCTATGGCAATACGCCCTTTGTGTCATCCCTCTTACTAAAAAATGGCTGTCTTTTTTTAATTCTATTTTGTATGGTCTTACCAATAGTAGCACAAAAGGGAAAAAAAGGAGGCCCTAAGGATAGCAACAACGACGTTATCCTTTTTACTTGTGCCGAGGAAATTGGCAATGGTTTGTATCTGGCTAATTTTGGATACACCAATCCTACGAACAAAACCATTACTGTGAGCCCAGAGGACAGCTACATCTTCTTAAGTGATAAGATAGAGGATTCGGAATTTAATGGGATCCAAAAGATTAATGGCATTACATCTTTTGAGCCGGGTACACATGATAAAGTATTGTCTGTCGTATTTGCCGATCATGGCCATGCCAAATGGACGGTGTCTTTTGTTGGTTCTAGTGACATAAAAATAAGGGCTACCTTGGATTCTCCTATTTGTGAAACAGATAGTTTTATTGTTCCAGTAATAGGTCCTGGTAATGGTAAAACACGTGGTTTTGTAAGCCCGGAACTTCTCTCATTGGGTGCCGGAACAGCTGGTGATACACCATCATCTATAATCTATCAAATCGATTCGAATAATAGAGTGCTAATTCAAATTGTTCCATACAATGGGCAGACCCAAGCAGTGATTAATATATTAAAAAACGTCTTTGGGCTGGCTTATGATCCTAATCCACTGAATTCTGACTTTATTGTAGAGCCTACCTTAATTATTTCTGAGGCATTGGGTGCTATTGATGTATTTTTCCCGATTGATAAAGTTCTCCCTCCAGAGCAGCCACTTCCAGCGATGCCAGCACTTATAGATTATTTTGATATCATAAAATCGGCGCAGGCCCTCTATACGCCTTTCACATCGGGTGAAGGAGAAGAAACTGGGGACGCTATCACACAGGGAGACGCAGCACAAACTACCGATATTGTAAGAGAATCTTTTCGAATCATTGCGCCCGATGGGGCTAGCCGTCCAGTAGACGGTACAGGAGTAAATATTGTATTGTTTTCCAATAGTTGGGACGCTAACTTACCGGAATTGGGACAGCCTACCAATGAGGCAATAGATGTTGGTAATGGGGATCTGCCGGGTACTGGAGGTAACGGTAATCCAAACGGATATATCACGCCTGTTCAAGTGATTAAGGACTATCCCTATACGTTTGGAGCAATCTCGGATGAAGGCAGGGCCATGGGTCATATAGCCCATGATATAGCCCCGGGTGCTAATTTAGCGTTTCGTACAGGAGTATTATCCCCAAGGGATTTTGAGTTAGGTGTCCAAAACTTGGATAGTCTTGGGAATACAACCATTGGAGTTGATGATATTACCTTCCCGGGTGAACCCATGTTCGGAATAAGCAATATTGGAAAAGCAATTAAGAAATTTACTAAGAATGGTAATTCCTATTTTACATCTGCCGGTAATTTTTCTAATAAAGCCTACCAGGCGACATTTCAAAATTCTAATACCTCAAATGTTCCTGATTTTGTGACAGATCCCGCTGCTGTAGCCCATGTGTTTGGAACCTCTAATGGCTCTGAGGATATTTATCAAAAATTTAGTGTAAAGAGTGGGGAAACCTATATGATTGTTATGCAATGGGCGGAAAACTTTGCCTCTCAGGATAATGCGCTAGGTGCGGTAAATGATTTAGATTTTTGGGTCGTAGACAATCAGGAACGATTACTTGTTGGAAATAATTACTATAACGACGGTGAAAATGTAGGTGGAGATGATGCTAGGGATCCGATTGAGTACATAACTTTTAGAGCTACAGCAGATGGGGAGGCCAATTTTCTGATTACGAGTGCTAACGGAAACCCCGGTTCCTTACCATTCAGGTATATCATTTTCGTAGCGAATAGACTACAGGTATTGGAGTATTTTGATGGTGCTTCTACCATTATGGGACATCAGATGACTCCTGAAGCTTTGGCTATTGGTGCGGTAGATTTTCGTAAAGCGACAAGTCCCGAACCACAGGTATTCTCTTCCTTTGGAGGGATCCTCCCAGATGGCAGCAGTACTAAAGCCGTTCTGGCGTCTTTTGACGGGGTGAATACCAATGTATTTACTATTGGGCAGAATGAAGTTGCTGGGATACCAATCGATGGAGATGAGTTTAAGAATTTCTTTGGCACCTCCGCTTCTGTGGTACATGTGGCAGCGGCTTTTGCATTAATGAAATCTGCGCTTCCGTCTTGGTATGGAACAGAATCTGTGGATATGCTTCAACTATTTAAAGATACGGCTATCCCAGCTGGTAACCCTGACCAGGTAGGTGACGGGGTCGTTAACGCCGCTAATGCCTTTAAACAAATTGCAACACAAACAGGGGTTATAACAGGATTTACAACAGAATTCACTTCTGGTGGGGAAGGAGTTATTAGCGCAGACACCTTAAGGCTTACCTTAAGTGGAGCCTATTTCCCTGAAGCACCTAAAGTGTTTTATGGCGATGAGGAAGAATTAGAAATTATCGAGATAAATGAAAATGAAATAATTGCCCTTGTAGGTCCATTTATTGGGAATGAGCCAGTAACCGTCTTTACAAATTCAACAGTACCGCTAGGAACAGATGGAGGCAAATCAAACCCCATCTATTTGCTAGACGAAGGAATATTAGCCATTAACGTGATAGCTAACAATACGATTATTGAATATGGGCAAAGTTACGAGTTTGGATATACGGTAGAGGGACTTCCAGAAGATGTTGAAATTGGTGTGGATCTCCCAAACGTTGTTTATACCACAGCGGCTGTACCACCATATCCAAAAGTGTCTAACTACCGTGTTTTTCCTGAATTTGACCTAGAAAATGCAACTGAAGATCAATTAACTGCATTAGAAAACTATCTGGTTAATTATAAAAGCGGGTCTTTTACAGTCACTAAAAAGAACCTCATCATAGTGCCTGATCCAATTGTAACTACCTATGGGGAGGCTATTACGTTGGATTTGAATTATCTATACGATTCTACTGGAATAACAAACAATACAGATTTCTTAGACGCAATTTCTCAGGCGCACAACACAACTTTTTTTGAGGACAATACACTGGCCCTGATAAATCGATTTAAAGCTGTGGTTAATACCGAAACATTTTTGGATTTGTTGGATGGAGGTAGTTGGATGGCAACGGAAAATACTATCAATAACAGGTTTAAAGCTGTCGTAAATGAAATGGATCTGATTGATCTTGATGTTCAGGATTTAGAAAATTATATAGAAAACAGATTTAAAGCAGTTGTGAACAGGTTTAAGGCCGTAGTGAATGGAGAAGATCTTTTAACGGGTGAAGTATTTTTTGAGAACAGATTTAAAGCCGTGGTCAATACTGGCGACTTAGGAGGCGGTGAGGATGAAAACGATTATTCTCCTGTATTCGCCGTCCTCCATGCCGATGATGATTCCGAAATAGGGGGGAGTGTCTCTACATTCTACTCCGTAAATCTCATCACCGGACTAGATGTAACTTCATCAACTGAATTTCATTATTCGTATCCCGGAGCCATGTTTGCACCTATAGGGGCTAATTTGAATGTAACTTATGATTCGAGTACAATTACGGTAAATCCTGCAATCCTTACTGTTTCAACGGGGGATCTGGTCATCGATCAGGGTACCAATATAGATTCTTCTCTTATTAGCGTGGTTATAAATGAAGAGGACTATGTATATGGTGAATCTATAGACGATGTTTTTCCCGAAGGTATTCAATTCACTATTGAAAATGAGGAGGGTAATGCGTATGAATCTGGAGACACAGGGGTGTATTTTATCAAGATATTGGAGCCTAAAAGTTTTAATTATATGATTGAATACACCAGTCTAGGGACTGTCTATATTAATCCGATCAATAACCTTCGTAAAATCCGCACCTACACCGATTGTGTTGAAAATAGACCTAACGAATCGGGTGACCAAGATTATATTGCCCATTTCCGATACATTAATCCGAACGATGAGATAATATACATATCGGAAGGGCCAGAAAATCAATTAACAGGTTCGGCACTAAACAGCGGAGAACTGCCCTTTAAATTTTTACCGGGCGAGCACACCTTTGAAATTCGTTTTGATGGAAATATTCTAAAATGGGAACTTATCAGTAGAGATAGTAATCACAAAACGTCAACGACTACCAATGTCAATGCCAATTCCAATAAATGTGATTCTAGCAATAGTATCAATGATAGTGAGATTCCAATGTATAATTTGTACCCCAATCCTGTAAATGGAGATAGTTTTTGTTCTGAGTGCGCACCCGGTGTCTTGTATATTGAACAGGATATTTCCGTAATGGTCACCCTGGATGTATTTGATTTCTACGGTATGCCAATTTCTATTGAATTCCTTAGAATTACACCTCTAAAAGGGGCTCTAGACATGAACGGCCTTGATGAGGGAGTATATTTCATTCGATTAAGCACCAATACTAACGTACAAGTATTTAGTGTTGTTAAAGATTAGAACACCTATGATTAAAACAAAATTTAGTGGTTACATTTTTCGAATTTTGACACTTTGGTTGTGTGTATCTGGTTCAATCTACAGTCAAACTACGACAATTGATAGCCTTAAGAATGTAATTGAAATAGGACTCCATGATACTACCCGGGTAAACAACCAGAACGCCCTGAGTATCGCAATCCTGCAAAATGAAGATATTACAGAATCGCTGAATGTGTCAAGGCAAGCTGGAGAACTTGCTGATAAGTTGAGATATTTAAAAGGGAAGGCTTATGCAGAGAAGAATATTGGGATGGCCTACTATTATCAGGGAGATTATATCCAGGTGCTGGACCACTGGACAAATTCCCTGAATATCTTTGAAATCCTTGAGGATCCGCAGGGTATATCCAATATGGCGAATAATTTAGGAGCGGTATACTACAGCCAAGGAAGTAATTCGAAGGCTATCGATTATTATCTGAGATCTTTAAGTATTGCTGAAAAAATACAGGATACATTGCGTATTGCCTCAGCTTTATTAAATATTGGGGGCGTTTATGGGGACACTCCTAAGGACTATGATAAAGCCTTGGAATATTTTCAACGGATACCAAAGTATTTGCCAGCTTTGAACGAGCCGCAAATAACCACTTCCTATTTAATGGGTGAAGGTGAGATCTATCTGTTACTGGGTAATTACAAGGACGCATTGAAATACTATGAGGACGCATTGCCTTTAACCCTTAATACAGCCGACGATACTCATAACCTTACCAAATTGGGTATTGTTGAATTTAAAATGGGTGAAAAATCTAAGGCCATATCTTACCTAGAACAAGCTTATCAAATTGCGAAGGAAAATAACCAACAACTTCAATTGGTTCAAACTCTGATTGAACTTGGAAAATTATATCAAAACGATAATTTTCCAAAAGCATTAAATGCGTTTAATGAAGCAGAATCATTGGCCAATACCATGGGTCTTAAATTTGAGTTGAAGAATATTTATGAAGGCCTATCTCATGTTTATGCCAACAAAGAGGATTTTAACAACGCTTTTAAGTACCAGACAAAACTTATAGCGAATAAGGACTCACTCTTTAATCTTGAAACCGATGATAAGATACGCGGACTTCAATTTGATTTTGATCTTGAAAAGAAAGAGGATAAAATTGGTTTATTAGAGCAAGAAGCGGAAATTTCTGAATTACAGGTTGAACGACAGAAGTATGTTATCTACGGGAGTATTTTATCCTTGATTTTGGTCGTCGTTGTAGCTGTGGGTTCCTATAAAAGATACCGCTACATGAAGAAAACCAATAAAATCATTGAAACAGAGAAAGACCGATCTGAGAATTTATTGCGGAATATACTTCCAGATGAAACAGCCTTAGAACTTAAGGAACACGGGAAGGTAAAAGCCAAGAAATTTGAATCGGTAACCGTTATGTTTACTGATTTCAAAGGGTTCACTCGTTATTCAGAGTCCTTGTCACCGGAAGAGTTGGTGCAGGCTGTGGATTACTTCTTCTCTAAATTCGATGCGGTTATGGATAAATATGGCCTAGAAAAAATAAAAACAATCGGGGATGCTTATATGTGCGCCGGGGGCTTGCCATTTCCTACTAAAGACCATCACATTAAAATAGTAAAAGCAGGGTTTGAAATAGCACAAATAATGGAAGAGGCCAAACAAAATGCCGTTGGGGGCATTATGAATATTGATGTACGAATAGGAATTAATACCGGCCCTGTCGTTGCAGGGGTGGTAGGAACCCGAAAATTTGCCTATGATATCTGGGGAGATGCCGTAAATGTAGCTTCACGAATGGAATCAATGTCAGAACCCGGCAGAATAAACGTTTCAGAAAACACCTATCTATTGATTAGAGATACCTACCAATGTGAGCATAGAGGACAGATTCATGTAAAAAACAAAGGAATGATGGACATGTACTTTGTTCATGGCCCAAAAAAGGAACTTTCAATCAAAGCAAAAAAGATAAAAGCTATCAATGTCTAATTCTAAAATAGGCTAGAATCACTATTAAAATTGCGCTATCATGCTTACCGCAGCGGTAGCATTCACACCTTGTTCTTAAAGTTTTGCCCCAAACCAGTCTGTAGGGACCGGTAAGTAGTTAATTTGAGATGTATTAGTGTCATAACTAGTAATTTTAAATTTTATTCCTAATCTAAATCACAAGAGTTTAAGGTATTCAAAGCCAATCCCAAAGTAGTACGCTCTGTGATTTCAACAAAAATTATCATGTCAAGAGCATAATTAATGAAATCAACAGAGTTATGAAGGGTATACACAAAGCGATACTACAGTACAATTTACTTAAAATGATAAAATAGGTTCCTTTTTTTTGTTCACATACAATTAACGCACCAATTAAACCATTCCGAGTTCTGTGTAACTATCTTTGCGCAAACGTATGATATGTCAAAACAATTCGCTGATCTAGGTGTTGCTGCAGACTTTTTAGAAAGTCTAGCCAAATTAAAGATTTCCGTTCCTACAGATATTCAAAAGAAGACCATTCCAGTGCTATTAAAGCAAAAGGAAGATGTGGTTGGTTTGGCTAAAACTGGAACTGGAAAAACCGTAGCTTTTGGTATACCCTTATTGCAACTTATAGACATTAAAAAAACCAATGTACAGGTTGTAGTATTGGTGCCTACACGAGAATTAGGACAACAGATATATGAGAACCTAGTTTCGTTCTCACTTGATAAGCCAGAGTTATCTATTGCTTCTGTGTGTGGTGGAATCCCCATAAAACCTCAAATAGAGCGTTTATCACAAACCACACATGTACTAGTAGCAACACCTGGTAGATTAATAGATTTAATACAACGTAAAGCGGTCAACGTTACCAATATTAGCACCTTGGTCCTAGATGAGGCAGATGAAATGATAACGTCTTTAAAGAAAGATCTTGATGTTATTATAGCTGAAATACCTAAAAAGAGAAGAACACTTTTGTTTACAGCAACCCTAACCGGTGCGGTAAAACAAATGATACAAAATTACATGTCTAAACATGTGGTACAAGTATCTGTAGATATGCAACAGACTGGCCATAAAGGTATAGAACACACCTATGTTGTTGTAGAACCTATAGAAAAACTCGAGGTCTTACTACATTTCTTAAATTCAAAGGAAGGGGAACGTGGTATCATCTTTTGTAAAACAAAGGCTGCAGTTAATAAGTTGGCAAAAAAATTAGCCATCAATAAATTCTCTTCCGGAGCTATACACGGAAGTTTGAGTCAGGGTATACGTGATCGTATAATGGGACAATTTAGAGAAGGTTTTATTGACATATTAATAGCAACAGATTTAGCTGCTCGTGGTATAGATGTTAAGGAAACCACATATGTTGTTAATTACCACCTACCAGATACGTATGATGCTTATGTACACCGAAGCGGAAGAACCGCTAGGGCAGGAGCAAAGGGGCTTTCACTTAGTATTATACAAGAAGAAGAGCGAAAGGATATACCAGAGTTTGAAAAAGAATTAGGTCTTGTTTTTAATGAGGTTAATAAACAGGATGCGGAAAATAGGGATGAAACAAACCTGCTTTTATGGGCTAAGAAAATATTTAAAACAAAGCCTAATCGAAGTATACCAGTTGAAACTAAGGAAAAAGTAAAAACAATTTTTCATCATTTGACTAAAGAGGAACTCGTAGAAAAAGTGTTAGCCGATTATATCGCTCAAAACGGTATTGCAAGTCCAACTGGAGCAAGTAGTAAAAGCGAGGCGTAAAGATTTCCAGTGGCAGTACGCATTGATTAGTAATAAGGAAAAAGTAGTTAGAAATTAGGAGTTAGGAGTTAGGATTTAGTAAAAGATCTGAACTTATGATTAGGAACATAGATCAGTCTAGTACGATCAAAATTTTGTCTTACTGGTAATTTCAAAATGTTTAAGCCCTAGTGCCTCAATAATTTAGTTATAGGGTATCGTATAATTAGTATCATCATTCAAAATAAAACATGGCCAATCATATAAGGAACCAAGAAGATATATTAAAAAAACTAGGAATTTCTTCACTTAATCCAATGCAAGAAGAAGCGCTCTCTCGTATTGAAGAAACGGAGAATACCGTATTGCTTTCCCCTACAGGTACAGGAAAAACTTTAGCTTTTTTGTTACCACTTATAAATTCCTTAGATGCAGAATCTACTGAAGTACAGGCATTGATTTTAGTACCATCAAGAGAACTCGCCATACAAATTGAACAGGTAGTTAGGGCTATGGGTTCTGGGTTTAAGGTAAATGCTGTATATGGTGGTAGAGCCATCTCCAAGGACAAGATAGAGTTAAAACATACGCCAGCTATTTTAATAGGTACACCAGGTAGAATATCTGATCATTTTCATGCAGAACGCTTTTCAAAAGATAGTATTAAAACGCTAGTTTTAGACGAGTATGACAAATCGCTCGAAACAGGTTTTGAGGTGGAAATGAATGCGATTATAAATGAACTTCCTAAGTTGAATAAACGTATTTTAACTTCGGCTACGCAGGGAGTTAAAATACCCAATTTTGTAGGCTTGGAACGACCCACGGTAATTAATTATTTACATAAAAAGGCGGTATCTAACCTGAGTATTAAAACGGTGCTTTCAGCTGATAAAGATAAGTTGAAGACATTGGTAGATGTATTGAAGCATATAGGTAATGAACCAGGTATTGTTTTTTGTAATTTTAAAGATAGCATAGAAAAGGTAAGTGCCTATTTAAATGAGTATCAAATAAACCATGCTTGTTTTTCTGGAGGTATGGAACAACGGGATCGAGAACGTTCCTTAATTAAATTTAGGAATGGTACCTGTAAAGTGCTTGTTGCTACAGATTTAGCTGCAAGAGGAATTGATATTCCAGAAATGAAATACATCATCCATTATGAGCTTCCTAGAGCTTTAGAAGAGTTTACGCACAGAAATGGAAGGACTGCACGTGTAAATGAAAAAGGTACAGCATACGTGCTTCAATATGAGCAAGAACGTTTACCAAACTTTATTCCAAAAGACAAACCTATTTCAATTTCAAAGAAAGCAGCATATACTTCTCAGTTTTGGGAAACGTTATTTATTTCTGGGGGAAGAAAGGACAAAATTTCTAAAGGTGATATTGCTGGTTTGTTCTTTAAGCAGGGCGGTATCAATAAGGACCAGCTTGGAGTTATTGAATTAAAACATGATTGCGCTTTTGTTGCTGTGCCGTTATCGCTTGCACCTTCTTTGGTAGCTGAATTAAACAATACAAGACTTAAGAAAAAGAAAGTTCGGGTAACGATACTATAACAAACTGTTTTCTATAATTGAGCAGTATATCTAGAACCTCAAATACATACATAAAAAGAAAGCCAACTCAATAAGAGTCGGCTTTCTTTTTATGTATGCACTACTGAATATGCTTATAGATATGATTTTAGCATTTCATTACTAGACTTATTACGAAGCATACGAACCGCTTTTTCTCTAATTTGTCGTACACGTTCTCTTGTGAGATCAAAAAGTTCTCCAATTTCGCTTAGACTTTTAGGGTTTCGTTCTCCAATACCGTAGTACAACCTAATAACTTCACTCTCTCTACTAGGTAGGGATTTTAAGGCCTGATTGATATCCGTAGTTAACGAGTCCATCATCATATTTGCATCTGGACTGGTAGAAGACTTTGATTCTATTACGTTGTATAGGTTAGAAGATTCTCCTTGTTCAAAGGGCGCATCCATAGAGGTGTGTTTGCCAAAATTCTTCATAGCAATTTTTACCTGTACAGCACTCATATCTAGTTCCTTAGCAATTTCTGCAGTACTAGGAGGACGTTCGTAACTTTGTTCCAAAGCAGAAAATACTTTCTTTATCTTACTTATTTCCCCAATCTTGTTCAATGGTAATCGCACCATTCTAGATTGTTCAGAAATTGCCTGTAATATAGACTGTCTGATCCACCATACGGCATAAGAAATAAATTTAAAACCACGTGTTTCATCAAAACGGTTAGCTGCTTTTACTAGCCCTATATTGCCTTCGTTAATTAAGTCGGAAAGACGTAAACCGCTTCCTTGGTATTGTTTAGCGGTAGACACCACAAATCGCAAGTTGGCATTTACTAAGGTTTCTAAGGCAAGTTGATCTCCATCACGTATTCTTCTAGCTAATTCTACTTCTTCATCCGCGGTAATCAAATCTATTTTTGATATTTCTTGAAAGTATTTTTCTAATGATTTGGTATCTCTATTGGTTATTTGCTTCGTGATTTTTAGTTGCCTCATATATACTCTATAGTTTTTTGTTCTAGCTATAATGTAAGCTTTTTTAGCACAAATCCTAAATAAATATAGATATTATAACAATTTTAACAGTGGAAATAGTCAAAATGCTTTAGTTTCATTAATTGGGGTATCTCCAATGATACTTCGTAGGGTATATTGTAGTGTAAAACAATTTTAATTAGGATACCCATATATACCAACATGTAAGTAATATAATTCTTACGTATTGATTATTTTTTTATGTTTAGCGACTAGTTTCTAAGGTTTTAAGTGTTGAATTTCATAAAAATTCCATACTTTAACAAACATAATAGTACTCCCCCCACAAAAAACTTTAGTGTATACGTCTTCTACATTTTATATGTTTCAAACATATGAAGAGTATTAATATAGTACAACCGTATAGCACATGTAAAGGACCAAAATAGTAAGCAACCAAACTAAAACCACATACTATGGCAGATTCAGATTTAAAATTAAAAGTAAAAAGCAGTGGACAATTTTTAAATATTTTTCAGGTAACTGATATAGAGGGTCAGTATGCGTGTCAAGGTGTGCAAGATACTACGCCTAATTTTATATGGACGATAACAGCAGTAGCCAATAATCCCGGTTGGTCATTGTTGCAAGTTAAGAATAGCGGACAATATTTAAATGTATTGAACAGTGCCAGTAATAATGGGGCAACGGCTGGTCAGAATACTTTGGCTGATCCAAATAATCCACCCCCCAATTTTTTATGGAAACTGACAAATGCCCCTAAAAATCCAGGGTGGTGTTTTTTGCAGGTAAAAAGTAGTGGACAGTATTTGAATATATTAAATGCTGCACAAAATAATGGAGCGGTTGCCTGCCAAGGTGTTGCCAATTCAACGGATAATTTCTTATGGCAAATTAATTATGTAGGGGAAACTATAGAAACCCATACCATTACAGTAAGTGCAACTGTAGCCACTCCCAAACCGCCAACTTTATCTGATGAGAAAGGAAACGTATCAAATACAGAAGAAGGTGATTTAAATTTCACAACGCCTGTTGGTCCTGGAGATGTTATCATGTGGCAAAAAGACGGAAATATTTCTAGTCTTGACAATGTTTTTGAAACTGGAGGAAATGATGTCTTCATCATTGACCCCTCAAAGGAAAATAATGGTACTTGGGTAGGTATTGTAGGATCAATGGATTATGGTGCCGAAGAGGAGTACAGTATCACGTACAAAGTAGGTGGTAATTCGTATACCCAAGATCCTAAAATTAAAATGCAACCAAGAGTAAGATAATGATAAATAAAATAAAAGTCTATATTCTCATTGTAGGCTTTTTATCTTTAAATGTTCATAATGGAACTTCTCAAGTACAGGCAGTTTCCGATAGTTTAGCTTTAAGATATAAGGCAGATACTATAACTGGGGTTGCTAAACTTGAATTGTTGTATAATTTATCCTTCAACGAAATCAATAATTTTGATTTGGGATTACAATATGCTGAGGAGTTGATTCAGCTAGCGAAAAAGGAATATGACAATAAGTATCTTACTTATGGTTATTTTCAAAAAGGAAATCAAAAAAGATACATTGGACATTTAGATGAGGCCTTGCAAGCCTATTTTAAAAGTGCAGAAATAGCAAAACAGGAAGATTTTATTCCAGTTTTAGGCGGAGCGTATTCAGCGATAGCAGATATATATTCTGTTTCTGAAAATCATGAGAATGCTATTACGTATTACGGGAAAGCAATAAAAACGTTACGTAGAAACCTACGAAACGAAGAAGATTCTATACTTCTAGCAAGTTCAGTATTGAATGCTGGTGATGAATTTTTATTAAATAAGAAATTTGACTCTGCCCTAGTTTATTTTGAGGAATCAGGTGTACTCTATGAGAAAGTTGATTATGCCGCGGGAAAAGCTTTTAACCTAGGAAATATAGGTATGGTCTATGCCAATACTGGTAAAAACGAGCTAGCTGAAAGTAATATAAATGAAGCTATTCGCTTATTGGAAGAGTCACAAGACTACTACCCCATAAGTGTTTATTTGATGGCCATGGCGGACATTTATGTGGAAAAAGAGGAAATACAAATTGCCATTGATTATGCAAAAAGAAGTCTTGCTCTTGCGGAGCAATACGGGTTGAAAGAACAGCTAAGGGATGCCAATCTAAAACTATCAGAACTTTATGAACGCGCTGGTGATCCCATATCTGCCTACGTTTACTATAAGGCTTACATAACACATAGGGACGAATTGAATAATATTGAAGCCGTACGGCAAAAAGCAAACCTACTTACTAATTTTGAAGTCTCTCAAAAACAAGTGGAAATTGACTTAAGTAAGGCCGAAGTTAACTTATTGGAAACACAAAAAAGAAACCAATTAATTATTTTGGGATTTGTGGGTCTATCCCTTTTAGCTTCCTTGTGGTTTTACCGTACCATTTCTAAAGAGAAGAAAAAATCGGAGAAACTGCTCTTAAATATTTTACCGGAGGACACGGCTAAGGAGTTAAAAATGCATGGATCTGTAAAAGCCAAAAAACACGAATCTGTCACTGTCTTTTTTAGCGATTTTAAGGGTTTTACCAGTTACTCGGAAAAGCTATCCCCAGAAGCCTTGGTAGAAACCGTGAGTTTTTATTTTTCCAAATTTGACGAAATCATCTATAAACACGGCTTAGAAAAAATTAAAACTATTGGAGACGCCTATATGTGTGCGGGTGGCTTGCATGATACCGAAGAAGACCATGCACAGCGTATGGCCCGTGCCGCTTTTGAAATTGCCGCCTTTGTGGAAACAACCAAAAAGGATGTCGCTGCCAGTGAATTGACTTTTGATATT
>CALHVP010000020.1 GCA_938038975.1 uncultured Maribacter sp.
ATTTGGTGGTCGAGTCAGTACTTATTCCTACCAAAACAAGAACAACAGCCTGTGTTTCAAGTCAGGTAGGTTGCAGTTTAGATTGTAGATTTTGTGCCACTTCGCGTTTGAAACGCATGCGTAATTTAAACCCTGACGAAATTTATGACCAAGTAGTTGCTATTGACAACGAAAGCCGTTTATATTTTGATAGACCTTTAAGTAATATCGTATTCATGGGCATGGGAGAGCCTCTTATGAATTATAATAACGTCCTTAAAGCAATAGATAAGATAACTTCTCCTGAAGGTTTGGGTATGTCACCTAAACGTATTATTGTTTCTACATCTGGAGTGCCAAAATTAATAAAGAGAATGGCAGATGAGGAGGTAAAGTTTAAACTTGCCGTTTCTTTGCATTCTGCTATAGATGAGATTCGTACTTCTATAATGCCTTTTAATGCAACATTTACCTTGGCAGATTTAAGGGAGTCCTTGATTTATTGGTATGCAAAAACTAAGAGTAGAATTACATATGAATATGTGGTTTGGGAAGGAATCAATGATAAGAAAAAGGACGTGGATGCTCTGGTAGATTTTTGCAGATTTGCTCCTTCAAAAGTAAACCTTATAGAATATAATCCAATAGACGATGGTGAGTTTCAGCAAGCGTCTAATGCTGCTATAGATATGTATGTAGAGACTTTAGAGAAAAACGGCATTACGGTTACCGTAAGACGTTCTAGAGGAAAAGATATAGATGCTGCTTGCGGTCAATTGGCTAATAAGTCTTAGGGTCAACTAGTATTTCCAGTGTTCTTCTTTTACTCTATGAATTTTTAATGCTTGTGTTGACTATTCAAGTATGCTAAGAAAGTGTAATGATTGTCTTATTGATGATTGAAAAGCGGTTCTTCGATAACAATAATACTTTATACCTAATACCGCGTTTAGAGTGCCTTTTACTCCACGCTTTTCGTTAAATTTGAGGCACAAAACTACATAGACTGAAAATAGTAGCGCAAATAAAGGAACCCGTTGCACAAGAAATGGAACTCTTTGAGTCCAAATTTCGGGAGTCCATGACTTCGAAAGTTGCCCTACTTAATCGTATTACACATTATATAGTAAATAGAAAAGGGAAGCAAATGCGACCCATGTTTGTTTTTCTTGCTGCTAAGTTGCTCAATAATGGGGAGGTAAATGAACGTACATACCGCGGAGCCTCTGTTATAGAATTGATTCATACTGCAACCTTAGTTCATGATGATGTAGTAGATGAAAGCAATAAAAGACGTGGATTCTTTTCTATAAATGCGCTATGGAAGAATAAGATTGCTGTTTTGGTTGGTGATTATCTGCTTTCCAAAGGATTATTACTCTCTATTGATAATGGTGATTTTGATTTGTTACGTATCATCTCTGTAGCTGTTCGAGAAATGAGTGAAGGAGAGCTTTTACAGATTGAAAAAGCAAGGCGATTAGATATTACAGAAGACGTGTATTATGATATCATTCGTCAGAAAACGGCAACCTTAATAGCGGCTTGTTGTAGCTTGGGAGCTTGTTCTGTAAAGCCTGAAAGTGAAGATGTAGAAACGTTTAGGAAATTCGGTGAACTTTGCGGGATGGCGTTTCAGATAAAAGATGATCTTTTTGATTATGGTAATGAAAGCATTGGTAAGCCAACTGGTATAGATATTAAGGAGCAAAAAATGACCCTTCCACTTATTTATGCATTAAATAACTGTACTAAAAAGGAAAAACGTTGGATTATCAATTCAATCAAGAATCACAATAAGGACAAGAAAAGGGTAAAAGAAGTAATAGCCTTTGTAAAGAAAACAGGAGGCTTGGACTATGCCGTAGCAAAAATGTTGGCCTATAAAGATGAGGCTTTAGTGTTATTAAAGTCCTACCCAGAATCAGCATACAGAAGTGCTTTAGAATTGATGGTGAATTACGTAGTAGAGCGTAAAAAGTAAGCTAGCAAAGTTAGTATTGCACCAGAGTTTTAGAAAATTTAAATATGGTAACGTACTTAAAATCAATATTTTAAAAATATATTTTATTTTTTTGCGTAGCCCAGGCAACTATCTTCATGTTCTAGGCGTCTATAGTAATAGAAGACAGTTTAAAGATTGTGAAAATTATACCCTTTTATAAAAACGAAAAACAGCTAATAAAAAAAGCAATTACTGGTGACAGTAATGCTCAGCAGCGCTTATATAGTACCCATGCTCCAATAATGCTTGGGGTTTGCAGACAATATATTAGGGACGTTCACTTTGCAGAGGACGTTATGGTTCAAGGTTTTTTAAAAATGTTTACTAAACTGGATACCTATAAGTTTGAAGGTAGTTTTGAAGGTTGGATAAGAACTATCATGGTTAGGGAAAGTATTTCCTATTTGAGAAAGCAGCAATTTGTTGTGTTTGATGATGAGGTGTATGAGAAAAACCAGAGCCAGGGAGTTTCCCAAACACTAGATTTGGATACAGAGCATATACAGCTATTAATAGACGCTTTGCCTCAAGGGTATAAGATGGTATTTGTCCTATATACAGTTGAAGGATATACCCATAAGGAAATAGCGGATATGTTATCAATATCAGAAAGTACTTCTAAATCGCAGTTATTTAAGGCGCGTAAAGTATTACAGGAAAAATTAGAGAAACAAAATATCATAGGTTATGGAAACCGATAAATTTGAACAACATATACGAACAAAGCTTAATGAACGTGAAATTACACCTTCAAAAGAAGCATGGAGTAAAATTTCAGAACAGTTAGATGTTAACACATCATCAAGAAAGTCTGGCTACTTTTGGATGGGCATCGCAGCTAGTGTTCTAGTATTACTGGGGACTACGTTAGTATTTTTAAATTCTGATGTGGATGAACTTAATATAGAAATAGAAGTTGTAGAAGTTCCCTCTGAAAAGGTTCTTAATAAAATAGATACAGAAACTCAGAGGAATATAAAGGAGGATGATAATGAGATGATTGTATCAAAATCTAACGCTAAAAGTTCAATCGAAGTTGTTACTTCTGATGAAGTTGTGTTATCGACTAGAGAAGAGAAAGAGTTTATTATATTGAAAAACGATGTTGCTGCTTCAGATGTTTTAAACAAAGAAATAAATGATTCTGTTGGTCCTATAGTATTATCTGATGCTGTTTTAGATCAAAAAATTACTGAAGTTCTTGCTCAAGTTGATGCCATGGAGCTGAACACGAATATAACGGATGCCGAAGTAGATTCCTTACTTCAAAAGGCGCAACAAGACATTATAAGAGAAAATCTTTTTAATCAAAATCATTCTGTCAATGCCATGGCATTGCTAACACAGGTAGAAGAGGAGCTTGATCAATCCTTCCGAGACCAGATATTCGAATCTTTAAAAACAGGATTCTTAAAGGTGAGAACTGCTGTCGCAGACCGAAATAACTAATATAAATAATACTTAAAAATGTTCAAATTATCTTATCCATATCGGATAGGGCAAGGAGGAGTTTATTCATCAATTTTTAAATCAAAAACCGAACAATTATCAAAAATCAGATTATCATGAGAAAAATTACATTGTATTTTATGGCTGTATTTTTGCTCTTGTTCTTGGAAAATATCCAAGCACAAGAAGTAGACAAAGCAGCTCAAGAAAAAATTGAGAAGCTTGAAAAAGCAAAAGAAGAAATTACTAACCAAGAGAAAGATTTACTTAAAAAAGAAGTACAGAATATTAATGAGCGTTTACAAAAGGGTGTTATTAATGAGGCAGAGGCAGTTAATTTAAAAGAGGAAGCAGCAAAAAAGCGTGCGCTGAATATAGAAAACAGAATCACTATTTTAAACAATAAAATTGATTTAGTAAAACGGAACGGTGCAGAAGTACTAGAATTAGATTCACTTAATTACCTCTCTCAAATAGAAATTGGTTATGGAGGAAGGGACGGTGATACAGAACGTATTTTTGGGATACGATTTAAAGAAAATCCAAATAGACGAAAATTACAGTATGACAGAAGAACATATTCAGATTTTTATTTGGCAGTAGGTCTTAATAATGCTATTGTAGATGGGCAATCTTTGGAGGAAACACCATATAAGGTAGGTGGTAGTCGCTTTTTTGAGCTAGGTTGGCAATGGAGGACTAGAGTGTTTAATAACTCTAATTTTTTACGATTAAATTATGGCTTCGCATTTCAATTCAATGGCTTAAAACCAAAGAATAATCAATATTTCACTACAGATGTGAACGGGCAAACCTCATTAGAAGAGTTCGATTTTGATTTAGATAAATCTAAACTTAGAATGGACAATCTTGTATTTCCTTTACATTTTGAATTTGGACCTTCTAAAATGACCAAAACAGAGAATACAATCAGATATTCTTTACGTAATCAATTTAGAGTAGGAGTTGGTGGTTATGGAGGATTTAATTTGGGAACGCGTCAAAAATTGAAATATGACCGCAATGGAGAGAATGTAAAGGATAAACTTAAAAGGGGGTATAATACAAGCGATTTTATTTATGGTATAAGCGCCTATGCAGGGTTCGATGGTGTGTTGTTATATGCTAAATATGATTTAAATCCTATATTTCAAGATGCAGTTGTAGCGCAACGAAACATATCCTTAGGGTTACGCTTTGATCTTTAAAGTTTAGCTTATTTGTTTATTAGCGAGAACCGGGAGTTGGGCATTAGTCTAACTTCCGGTTTTTGTTTGTGTAACTTCAAATTTCATATACTAGATAGAAGGTATTAAATCCTATAGTTTTTCTATCTTTACTGGCTACATGATTGGAAAAACTACTATAGATCAAGTTTATGAAACCGCCCGTTTAGAGGAGGTTATTGGCGATTTTGTTCAATTGAAAAAATCTGGATCTAATTTTAAAGGATTAAGTCCGTTTACAGATGAACGATCGCCTAGTTTTATGGTGTCTCCTGTAAAGCAAATATGGAAAGATTTTAGTAGTGGCAAAGGAGGTAATGTTGTGGCTTTTCTTATGGAGCATGAGCACTTTACCTATCCTGAAGCTATCAAATATTTGGCTAAAAAATATAGTATAGAGATAGAGGAGACAGAGCAATCTAATGAACAAAAAGAACAGGCCAACGAACGTGAAAGCATGTATCTGGTATCTGAGTTTGCACGGAATCATTTCAAGGAAATGTTATGGGATACAGAACTAGGAAAAGCGATAGGTCTTAGTTACTTTAAAGAACGTGGTTTTACAGACGAGACTATAAAACAATTTGAACTAGGTTATTGTTTGGATCAATGGGATGGTTTTACAAAATCGGCCTTAGATAAAGGGTATAAACTAGACTACTTAAGCAAGACTGGACTTACGATAGTAAAAGAAGATGCTAAATCCAGTACAACAAAAACTTTTGACAGGTTTAAAGCGAGAGTGATGTTTCCTATACACTCTTTAAGTGGAAGAGTTCTGGGTTTTGGAGGTAGGATTCTAACCAATGAGAAAAAGGCGGCCAAGTATCTTAATTCTCCAGAAAGTGATATTTACCATAAGAGTAAAGTGCTATATGGTATTTACTATGCCAAACAAGCTATTGCTAAAGAAGATAATTGTTATTTGGTAGAAGGATATACAGATGTAATTCAGTTATATCAAAGAGGAATTCATAACGTTGTATCCTCCAGTGGTACTGCTTTGACACCAGAGCAGATACGTTTGATAAATAGGCTTACTAAAAATGTAACTGTTTTATTTGATGGTGATGCTGCTGGGCTAAGAGCTTCTTTACGTGGTATAGATTTGATTTTGGAACAAGGCATGAATGTTAAGATCTGTACTTTTCCAGAAGGAGAAGACCCTGACAGTTTTGCCAAGAATAATGAATTGGAAGAGGTGCAATCGTATTTGCAAGATAATTCGAAAGATTTTATCCAGTTTAAAGCCTCACTTTTAGTTAAGGAAGCTTCAGATGACCCTATCAAGAGAGCCGATACAGTTAGAGATATTGTAAATAGTATTTCGAAAATTCCGGATCGTATTAAGAAGGAAATCTATATTCAGGAATGTGCTCAGATTATGAACATTTCTGAAGCAGTCTTGTTTAATACTTTAGCGCAAATTGGCACAAAAGATATTGCCGATGCCAAAAAGCAAGAACGTGAAACCAATAAGACTTTTGCTGTAGTTAAGAATGAGCCTGTACAGGAAAAAGTAGATGTTCAATTTGAGCTAGAGCGAAAAATAATTGAACTTCTTCTGGTTTATGGTAATAAGAAAGAAGAGTTTGAGGATTTAGTTTTAAAGGAAACTGAAGAAGGTGAGCTAGTCATGGAGCCAGAATCTTTAGAGATAAAAGTTTATGAAAAGATATTCTTGGATTTACAAGAAGATGAAATTGAGCTTGCTAATCCTAAGTTTAGAGAGATGTACTACACCCTTATAGAATCTTTGAATCAAGATGAGGAGTTTACTATTCAAGGTTTAATGGCTGGTTTGGAGCAAGAAATGGCAAATGATATTTCTTCAATTTTAATGGAAGAAGAACGCTATAGTTTAGATGATTGGGAACGGAAGGATATTTATCCCAAAGCAAAGGAAACGGTTATTGCTCAATTAGTAAGTGAAACTATTTTAACGTTACGTTGTTTTCTGATAAAGAAGAGAATGTTAGCACTGCAAAATGAGACACAAGATGTAAAGGATGATAACAAGGAGATTCTAGAAGAAATCATGAACTATATTCAATTGAATAAACTTTTAAACCAAAAACTAAATAGAGTGTTGTCATAATTAGTAGAACATGGTTAAAAATAAAAAAACCCGCAATTGCGGGTTTTTTCTTTGAGTATTTTTTGAATTAGTAAAGCTCTAGTGCTTTAGCCTGTTGTAGTAAATCTACCATATTGTCTACGTTTAATTTTTTCATTAAACGAGCCTTGTAGGTACTTACTGTTTTTTCATTCAGGTTTAAACCTTGAGCTACTTCTTTATTACGTTTTCCGCTGGCTAGAAGTTTTAGAACTTCTACCTCTCTTGTGGATAGTTTGCGAAAGAATCTTCTTGGCTTTTTAGTTCCTTCATCAAAAGCAAGCCTTTGCGCTAACTCATTGGTGATGAACATACTGCCTTCGCTGACTTTTTTTACCGCCGTGATGATGTAATCAAGGTCAGAAGATTTGGATAAGTAACCAAATGCACCTGCCCTTATTGCACTTAAAGCATAAACATCTTCAGATTGTCCACTGTACATGAGTACCTTAACATCTGGATATTCTTTTTTGATTTTTCTTAGAGCGGCGATTCCATTAATTTCAGGAATGTCCATTTCAAGCATGACAACATCGGGGGTAACATTTTCCAGTTTTTCAAAAAGTTCTTCAGTAGTAGAAACATCTTCTACCATTTCAAAACCTGCTGCGGATTCTAGAACTTTACGCACTCCCATTCTTATGATGGGGTGGTTGTCCGCGATTAAAACTTTAATCATTATGTTGGGTTTTCTAGACTAATTTGTTAAAATTTCTGTTTTGTGTACAAAAACGTACAAGCAATGTAGGTATTATTAGTCTAATTTCGAAACCAAAGTTCTGTTATTTTTAGAATAATGTAATAATTTCATGCCATTTATTCGATTTATCTACTTGATTGTTAGATGAGTGGTTTATTTTAACCTTTTTGGAATCTCACATATAGGAATCGGTACCATCTTGTGTTGATTAATTCCGTTGAAACGCATAAAGATAGTAAATACTTCTTTATTTCTTCCAGAAAAGTCAGCAACAGTCTTGCCTTCATCCTTCATAGCCATGGCCCATTCTAACTCTGGGTAGGATGCTCCTATTTGATCTTCGTCTGTGCGGTCATCTCCCCATAGGCCATCTGTTGGTGCCGCTTTTATGATTTCATCATTAACGCCAAGTACTTTTGCAATATCATAAACTTCAGATTTAAGCAAATCTGCAATAGGACTTAGGTCTACCCCGCCGTCTCCGTATTTAGTATAGAACCCAACGCCAAAATCTTCTACTTTATTTCCTGTGCCTGCAACTAGGTAGCGTTGCAGTGCTGCAAAATAATATAAACTAGTCATGCGTAATCTAGCACGTGTGTTAGCTAAAGACATAAAGCGTTCCTCTTCATTGGCTACAGGAGGAAAAGCAGCTACTAAGCTGTCAAATACTGGAGTTAGCTCAATCTGTTGTCGTTTTACGTTTGGAAATTGCTCTTGTAGCCAAGCAATATGTCTGGATGCTCTATCAGATTGGTTTGGAGCTTGGTGAATAGGCATTTCTAAACAAAGTAGGTCTAGTCCTGTTCTGGCACAAAGCGTAGAGGTGACTGCAGAGTCTATGCCACCAGAGATACCAATCACAAATCCTTTCTGGTTTGCATTGGTTGCATAGTCATTTAACCATGTTACAATATGCTTAATTACTTTTTCCGTTTGCATAAGAGGGTCAATATTTAGAAATCGATTAACTTTGCTATAAAAATAACCTGTCCTTGGAGAATAATAAAATGTATTCCAAAATACTTGGTATGAGAAACTATATTTTTACGGTATTATCACTTTCCTTGTTTTTTTTATCTTGTAATGATACCGATAAGGTAGCTGCAGCCATAGATAAAGTTGCTATTGATTTGAAAATTTCACGTTTCGATAGAGAATTTGCAACCGCTACAGCAGATAAATTACCAGAACTTAGAAAAGTATATCCTTACCTTTTTCCTGCTCCTGATAGTGTGTGGGTTAAAAAGATGCAGGATTCATTGCAGATAGAGCTCTTTCAAGAAGTAGGAAACACTTTTAATAGCTTTGATGATGAGGAGCTAAGCTTGGTTCAGCTATTTAAGCATATCAAATATTATTTTCCCGAACAAAACATCCCACATGTTATTACAGTAACAAACGATGTTAGGTATAATGATCGGATTATTTTTGCTGATAGTCTATTATTTATAGGTTTAGATAATTACTTGGGTGCTGAACATAAATACTATGGTGGTTTTCAAAGGTATATTGCAAAAGCTTTAGATCGAAAGTATATGCCGAGCGATGTTGCAAGTGCTTTTGCTAAAAAAGTAGTGCCACGACCAAGAGACCGAACGTTCTTAGCTCGTATGATTTATTTTGGTAAGGAATTATACCTAAAAGATAAATTGATGCCCACTGCTAGTGATGCAAACAAAATTGGATTTACTGAAGATGAAATTACTTGGGCTCTAGAAAATGAAGAGCCTATTTGGAGAAACTTTGTAGAGCAAGAACATTTGTATAGCACAGATAATATGCTGAACCAACGCTTTCTGGATCAAGCGCCCTTTAGCAAATTTGGTTTAGAATTGGATAATGAGTCCCCAGGAAGATTAGGAAGATACATAGGATGGCAAATTGTGAAAGCCTTCATGGAAAAAAATAAAATAAGTCTTAAGCAGATGCTTACCATGTCTGAGGAAGAGATATTTAAACAGTCAAATTACAAACCTAGAAATTAAATGGCAGATTTACATACATCAGAAATTACATTACGTGTTGGATTAGATGACAATCGAATCCCAGAAAAACTTACTTGGTCTGCGCAGGACGGAGGTATAGATAATGAAGATGCTAAAGCAATGCTTCTTTCTGTTTGGGATAGTAAAAATCAAGAGTCTTTAAAGATAGATTTATGGACTAAGGATATGCCTGTTGATGAAATGAAAACTTTTTTTCATCAAACTTTAGTTTCGCTATCAGAAACATTCATGAAAGCTACACAAGATGAAAAAATGACGGCTACCATGAAAGATTTTTGTGATTATTTTGCAGAAAAAATGGAATTAAAACAAGATTAGTATATCATAATTAATGTAAGTCATTATTAGGTATAGCGATATACTTGATGGTGGTTTTTTAATTTACTATTCTGTTTTTTTCATAGAAACTGTTATCGGCCATCCTTCAAATTGAAAAGCATCGGGCTGAGAAACATCACTATCTCTAGGCCAGCATTCAAAAGTTACTTCCTTTTTTTTAGTATTGAATCGTATCAACCCATAACCTGCGCCGTTAGATGGGTTTCTAGGATTTACATAAGACATCATACTAATTTTGTTATTAAATCCATCTAAATAATCACCTGTCCATCTTAATCTAGTATTTAGATTGGGATTTGGACCAGCTTTCATGTCTTCAGGCCACCACCAACGACTATAATAGTCATTTACAATAGCAGGAACTACGAATGCCCAAGGACCATCTCTAAAATCATGAATACCATGTTGTATTACGGTTGCCAGATGTTGGTCTCCTGCAATATGAATCGCATTAGCCTTCTTAATTAAGTTTAATGCTTTATTTCGGCCTGTTTGTGGCCAACCATTACTGTCTAAATCTGCATGTAGGCGGTTATCGGTACTTCCATGTATATGCGCTCCTCCACAAAATCCTGTTTGAGAAAGAACTACTTTTAACAGGGAGGTGTCTTGTTGTCCCCAAGATTCTAAAAAATGTAATTGGCGTTCTCCTAACAAGCTTAGTCCAGGAAGATCTATTGAATTAGGGTCATAATTAGGATTTCTAATGTGATCTGGTCTAGGGCCTTGTTGAGGGATTTTACCTTCAGGTCCAGATTTGAATTTACGATCTTCTATAATGGCAAAATCTATACCTCCTAGAACTAGGTTGGTATAATAAACTCCAATTCCTTGTTGTATAGGGGTAGCATCAAACGGATCTGGTAAATGAGCGGTTTGACAACGCTCTACCATTTTTACGTATTCTGGATGGTAACGATACCCTCCATCAGGACTCCCTTTGCTAAGGGAAACTTTACCACTTTCACCCCACAGATTTCCTTGTCCAATATCATGGTCGTCAGGTATGGTTATACATGGTCTATGTCTAAAGGTTTCCTTAAACTGTTGTCCAAATTTGAGCCAAGCAGCGGTATGTTCTGTATGGTCATAAGACTGGTCTCCAGCGAAAAAGATAAGGTCTGGATTTTGATGATTAATATTCCGAACATAGTTTTCTCGCAATCCACGATCTTGATTACTGTTGCAGGATAGTGCTGCCATGGTAATTTGTTCTTGGTTCTCTGGATTCTTCCTTATTGTTCCCTCAAAGGCTGCTACTTTGCCATGTCTTAATCGATAGCTGTAGTCTTGAGTAATGTCCCATTCTGTTATTTTAAACAATGCAGACCACCCAAGGTCGTTTATGATTTGGGCTTGAACCATTTCCCAATTACCATTCTTTTTAATTTCTAACCTCACCTCTCTTGATTCTTCAGGGTAAAGCGGATAAAACTGTGCACTTAACTTTAAGGTAGTATTGGATACTGTATATAAGCCAAAGGCTATTACGCTATCGCGATTCACTTTAAGATTTACAATAGGATTATCACCTCTATTCCACCAATCGTTTGTAGCTAATGTATCTATTGCTGTAAAAGGTGCAATTACAAGAGGGGTTAATGGTTTATCCTTACAGCATATTAGAAGCGAAGTAATAGCTAGAATTAATATATTTTTTTTCATGAATATGAGGTGTATTTAATGACTATATCTAAAAGAGTAGCGGCTTGTTTTCTGTTTTAAATATACTATTTTCGATATCCTTAAAAGAATAAATTATGTCCCAAAAACTTATATTCATTTATAATGCCGATTCTGGCTTAGTTAATAGTTTATTAGATGGAGCTCATAAAATCCTAAGTCCAGCTACTTATGAATGTAGTTTATGTAAGCTAACTCATGGCGCGCTTTCAGAAAAAAAACGCTGGACTAAATTTACAGAACAATTAAAAGCAGAGGGTAAATCGCTACAGTTTTTGCATAAAGATGAATTCCGTAAGGTATATAGGTCAAAATTTGGGCATAAATTTACGTTTCCTATTCTCTTGGTAGAAGGAGTAAGTGGTTTAGAAGTTTTAGTGAATACCGCGGAATTGGACACGCTTGATTCTACTGAGCAATTGATTGCTTTAGTAGAGAGGAGAAGTTAAAATTAAAACGCTCCTAAGTTTAAAAAGGTTTTATTTCTTGAGTAATGTTTTGAGTTCAACTACTTTTTGTTTGCTTCAAAAAAGTCGTCGTTAATGATGTCTATGTATCCTAAAACATCATCTCTACCAATTGTTTTACTTGAGGATGTAATAAAATATTTAGGAGCTTCTGCCCAAACACCTTTTAGCATTTCGTCAATATATACCTTGGCACTGCGCTCTATGGCTTTAGGTTTAAGTTTGTCAGCCTTCGTGAAGATAATGGCAAATGGTATTCCATTTTCTCCCATCCATTCCATAAACTCCATGTCTACCTTTTGAGGTTCGTGTCTTATGTCTATTAATATAAAAGAGCACAAAAGTTGTTCGCGCTGTAAAAAATAATTGGTAATATATTTTTGAAAAATATTCTTATCTCTTTTAGAAACTTTGGCATAGCCATAACCAGGTAAATCTACTAGAAACCAGTTATCGTTAATTTTAAAGTGATTTATAAGTTGTGTCTTACCAGGTCTTCCAGATGTTTTTGCCAAACTTTTACGCTCAGTTAACATATTTATTAATGAAGACTTTCCTACGTTAGAACGTCCAATAAAGGCATATTCTGGAATAGGCTCGTTTGGACATTTAGCAACATTAGTGTTGCTCATAACAAATTCGGCAGATTTAATTTTCAAAATAGTGTTGTTAAGATGTATGGTATTAGTTAGTTAAATCAAAGATATATAGTAGTGCTTATATTGAAATTTAAACTAATTTTTGCTGTTAAGTAACAAACTCTTCAAGGGTTTTGTTTCAAATTTTGTTTAGCAAGTTGCTATTGTAATCACGAAATTTTAAAAATTTCTTTCTGTCAACCAAGCGTCCAAAATATTATTAAATTCCTTTGGATGTTCCATCATAGGTGCGTGGCCACATTTGTCAATCCAGTGAAGGTCAGAGTCGGGTAGGAGCTCATGAAATAACTCCGCAACGTCTGGAGGAGTAACGCCATCATTTCTTCCCCAAATAATACATGTTGGTGTAGTCATTTCAGGTAAATCTTGAGCCATATTGTGTCTGATTGCACTTTTAGCAATTGCAAGTGTCTTTACCAATTTTACTCTGTCATTTACAGTAGCGAAAACTTCATCTACAATTTCTTTTGTAGCTACCGCTGGGTCGTAAAAAACATCTTGTGCTTTTTTCTTTATAAATTCGTAGTCTCCCCTTTTTGGGTAGCCATCTCCCATTGCACTTTCGTAAAGCCCTGAGCTTCCTGTTATAACTAGTGCTTTAACTAGTTCTGGAAACATTTTTGTGTGTAATAAACCAATGTGCCCTCCCAAGGAATTTCCTAATAAAATTACATCTTTTAGGTTCTTAAATTTAATAAATTCTTCAACGTATTTTGCAAAATTCTTTACAGTTGTTTGGAGCATTGGCATATCATATATGGGTAGCTCTGGAACTAATATTTTGTATCCTTTTTTTGGGAAATAATCGGTTACACCATGAAAATTGCTTAAGCCTCCCATTAAACCATGAAGAATAACAATGGGGGTTCCTTCTCCTTTTTCTGTATATCTGAATTTTCCTTCTGTAATTAAATCGTCTTTCATTCAGATTGCTTCTTGCATTTGGGCAAATATAGGCATTTCAATATAATACAATTTATAGAATAAACTCATCTAAACGAGAAGTCTTTCTGCGATAGACTTCTGTAGAGCCCATAACGGTAAGTCTTCAGCTTTAGTTGTATAAAGATGAAATTTGAGGTTAAACTTATCAAAAATTCCTTATTTTATTAACAAAGTGGTGTTTAGTGGTAAAATGTGGTAATAATATTTCTATATTTGAGTTATATAACCTAAACCAGTCATTTTGAATATTTTTTTCGTTGGGACTTTTAACTGTAAAGCTGATGCCAAAGGGCGTATCATGCTTCCTGTGGCCTTGCGAAATCAAATGACTCCTATTTTAAAGGATGGGTTTTTCATAAAAAAATCTTATTACAACGAATGTTTAGAGTTGTACCCTGCTCATGAGTGGAATAAAGTAAATGAAGAGCTTGATCAAAAAAGTAGGTTTGATGAAGAGAGTCAAAAATTCATAAGAATTTTTACAGACGGTCTTCGTCAGGTTGAAATTGATGCAACAGGGAGGTTGTTGATACCAAAAGATGTTATCTCAATGGCAGGGATTACCAAGGAGGTGAAGATTGCACCCATGGGTAAACGATTAGAAATATGGGATAAGCAAACCTATATAGATTCTATTACTGCAACAAAAGAAGAAAAGAAGACTTTGGTGGATAGAGTTATGTTGAGTGGTAAAACAAAAGATGATGTATCATAATCCGGTTTTACTTAAGGAGTCTGTTGATGGTCTAAACATCAAAGAGAATGGAATTTATGTAGACGTGACATTTGGTGGTGGCGGTCATTCTAAAGAGATATTAAAAAGATTGGGTGTAGATGGTAAGTTGTTTGCCTTTGACCAAGATGAAGACGCGCAAGCTAACACGCTTGGCGATAAAAGATTTGTGCTAATTGGGGAAAATTTTAGGTACATCACTCAATTTTTAAAGTTCTATGGCATTAGGAAAGTAGATGGCATCCTAGCAGATTACGGAGTTTCTTCGCATCAGTTTGATAAGGCTGAGCGTGGTTTTTCTACTCGGTTTGATGCAGATTTGGATATGAGAATGAGCAAGCGTAACGAGCTCTCTGCTTATGACGTGGTAAACACCTACTCTTATGATGATTTGAGAAAACTGCTTTTTTCTTATGGCGATTTGCGAAATGCGAATGCCTTGGCAAAAGCAATAGTAGACAGTAGAGAAGGTAAGGGAATAAAAACCACAGAAGAGTTAAAGTTAGCGTTGCTAAAGTTTTTACCAGAGCATAAAAAACATAAAATATTAGCTCAGATTTATCAAGCTATTCGTATAGAGGTAAATCAAGAAATCGCTGTAATTGAAGAGTTTTTGGAGCAGGTTCCAGAATTACTGAATGAAGGAGGACGATTAAGTGTAATAAGTTATCACTCCTTAGAGGATAGATTGGTAAAACGGTTTATACGATCAGGTAAGTTTGAAGGGGAGCCAGAAAAGGATTTTTATGGAAACATTTCTGTTCCTCTTAAAAAAGTTGGTCCATTGGTTGTTCCATCCAAAATAGAAATAGCACAGAATAATAGAGCACGTAGCGCAAAACTAAGAATAGCAGAACGGGTATTAGATAAAGGATGAAAGTCAAAAAAGGCATATTAGATATTTTAAGAGGTAAGTTTTTGGTTAGCGGTGACGCACCAAAGAATTGGCTTTTTATCATTTTCGCCTCTTTTTTAGCTGTTGTTATGATTACTAGTTCTCATAGTGCTGATAAAAAAGTACACAGAATTGCAGCATTAAACGAAGAAGTAAAGGAGTTGAGGAGTGAGTTTGTAGATGCTCGTTCAGATGTTCAGCAATTAAAGTTGGAATCAACTATTACAAAGACTGTAGAGGAAAAGGGCTTATACCCATCCGAAACCCCACCAAAAAAAATTAGAGTTAAATCTATAAAAAACAAAGAATAACAATGCCTGCAACTGACAAAAGCATATTAACAAGATTGTATTTTGTGGCAGGTGTACTGGTATTATTTGCTGGTGCGGTATTGTTTAAACTAGTTTCCATTCAGGTAGTAGATGGCGAAAAGTACATGGCTTTAGCAGAAACCCGAACTACAAGAATTTTTACTATAGCGCCAAATAGAGGCAACCTTTATTCAGATGATGGTAGTCTGTTGGCTACTTCCGTCTCCAAGTATACTATTAGATTTGATGCGGTTACTGTTTCAGATGCTGATTTTAAGGAGAATATAAAACCCTTGTCAGATTCTTTGGCTACTCTTTTTGGAAAAACGTCCTCACATTATCAACAGATACTAAGAAAAGCAAAGCAGAATAAAAATAGGTATGCGCTTATTGCTCGGAATTTAGATTATTCAGATTACATGGCGGTAAAGGGATTTCCTTTATTGAAAAAAGGTCCTTTTAAAGGTGGACTAATAATTGAGCAAAAAACAAAACGGGAACATCCTTTGGGTAAAATTGCCGAAAGAAGTGTTGGTTATGAGCGTGTAGATGAAAACGGGTATCGCACTAGAGTGGGCATGGAAGGTGCTTTTAGTGAGTATTTGAGTGGTGTTGCAGGAAATCGTGAAAAACAAAAAATTTCAAAAAATCAATGGAAACCAATTGGTAATAATAATATCATAGAGCCTAAGGATGGTTTTGATGTCTACTCTACTATTGATATTAATATACAAGATATAGCACATCATGCCTTGTTAAAGCAATTGGAGCTTTACAAAGCGGATCACGGAACAGTGATAGTGATGGAAACAAAAACTGGAGAGGTAAAAGCCATTTCAAATTTAGGGCAAACAACTGGTGGTAAGTATTATGAGCGCTTAAATTATGCAATTGGTGAATCACATGAACCTGGTTCAACTTTCAAATTAGTCAATCTTGTTGCCGCTTTGGAGGATAAAGTGATAGATACTAGTAGTATTGTAGATACAGAAAATGGCGTATGGAAAATATACAATCATAGAGTAAAAGACTCTAAAAGGGGTGGGTACGGAAAAATTTCTGTTGCTAATGCTTTTGAAGTTTCTTCCAACACTGCTTTTGCTAAAATAATCCATAATGGTTATAAGGATGACCCAGAAAAGTATGTAAATAGACTAATGAGCATGGGTATTCATAAGGAATTAGGTCTTCCTGTGAAAGGCGAAGGTATTCCTGTTCTTAGGTACCCAGGTGATAAGGGTTGGTCTGGATTATCCTTAGCACAGATGGCTTATGGGTATGAAGTCGCTATGACTCCTTTACAAACTTTAGCTTTTTATAATGCAATAGCCAACGATGGTGAAATGGTAAAGCCTAGACTTCTAAAAGAAGTTAAAGAGTGGAATAAGACCATTAAGAAGTTCGATAAGGAAGTTTTGAATCCAGCAATTTGTTCTCAAGAGACCGTTAAAAAGGTGCAGCAAATTTTAAAGAATGTTGTAGAGAAGAAACACGGTACAGGTCATAAAATGTATTCGCCAAACTTCTCTATGGCTGGTAAAACAGGAACTACACAAACTAATTATGTGTCTAAGGACAAGGATCAGTACGAGTATATTTCCTCATTTGCGGGTTACTTTCCTGCGGATAATCCAAAGTATTCATGCATAGTTGTTATTCATAAACCAAATAAAAGTGTTGGCTACTACGGTGCGGATGTTTCTGGGCCTGTGTTTAAATCAGTTGCTCAAAAGGTATATGCTACTTCTCCAATGGTAGATGAAATAGATATGCTAAACGGTTTCGATGCCAAATTAGAAAAAGCGTTTCAGGGATATTTTACAGATTCACAAAAGGTATATAGTAAGATTCCTAATTTATATGGTATGAGCGGAATGGACGCCGTTGCTATACTGGAAAACTTAGGAATTGAGGTAGAAGTAAAAGGTAATGGTAAGGTGTATAGCCAATCCGTATCCAAAGGAACTGATATTAAAAAAGTTAAGAAAATAGTACTGGAACTTTCATGAAGTTACTTAAAGACATATTATTTGGAGTTAGCCTGACGGCGGTAAGTGGCACTACTAACTGTAGTGTCAATGCCGTTTGTTTTGACTCGCGTAAGGTCCAAATGGATGATGTATTTGTGGCTATAAAAGGAACCCTTACAGATGGTAATAAGTTTATAAGAAAGGCTATAGATTTAGGAGCAAAAGCAATTGTTTGTGAAGAGCTTCCTGCAGAGTTGGTTAATGAGATTACTTATATAGAGGTTGATAATGGGAATACCGCACTAGCTATTATGGCGTCTAATTTCTATGACAATCCTTCAAAGAATTTAAAATTAGTTGGTGTTACTGGTACAAATGGAAAAACTACGGTAACTAGCTTGTTGTACCAGCTTTTTAAAAAGGCAGGGTATAAAGTAGGATTGCTGTCTACTATAAAAATAATGGTAGATGAAACTGAATATAAAACAACACATACTACTCCTGATGCACTTGTGATTAATCATCATTTAAGTTTGATGAATACTGCAGGTGTTGAATTTTGTTTTATGGAGGTGAGTTCGCACGGTATTCATCAAAAAAGAACTGAAGGTTTACTATTTGAAGGAGCAATTTTCACGAACCTGTCACATGATCATCTAGACTATCATAAAACCTTTGCAGCGTATAGGGATACAAAGAAAATATTATTCGATAACCTTTCTAAGAAAGCTTTTGCACTTACGAACATAGACGATAAGAACGGTCTTGTAATGCTACAAAATACGCAAGCAAGAAAACATACCTACGCCTTAAATAACTATGCAGATTATAGAGCTCAAATTTTAGAAAACCAATTTGATGGTCAGTTACTAAAGATTAATGATAATGAATTATGGACCAAGTTAATTGGTCATTTTAATGCATATAATATGCTTGCTATCTACGCCACTGCAGATGTATTGGGTCTAGAAAAATTAGAAACTCTCAGATTATTAAGTGAGTTGGATAATGTAGATGGTAGGTTTCAATATTTTATATCAAAACAAAAAATTACGGCTATTGTTGATTATGCCCATACGCCGGATGCTTTAAAGAATGTGCTTGAGACAATCAACACGTTGAGAACTGGAAATGAAAACGTCATCACCGTTGTGGGGTGTGGTGGCGACAGAGACAGATCAAAGCGTCCGGTAATGGGCAATATCGCAGGAGAAATGAGTAACAAAGTCATTTTTACATCAGATAATCCTAGGACAGAATCAGCAGCTGAAATTATTTCGGAGATGGAGACAGGAGTGGAGCCACAGCATGCTAACAAAATTCTAGCAATAGAGAATAGAGAGCAAGCGATAAAGACTGCTTGTCAATTAGCAAACGCCAATGATATTATTCTTGTTGCTGGAAAAGGGCACGAGACCTATCAGGAAACAAATGGTAAGCGAACGGATTTCGATGATTTCAAGATCATAAAGAAAGTATTAGAAGGATTAAATAAATAACCAGAATCCATAAGTAAAGGGTTTTTAGATAAAAGATATGTTAACCTACCTATTTGAATTTTTAGAGAATGAGTACCAGTTTCCTGGAGCTTCCCTGTTTGGGTTTCTTACGTTTAGGGCAGCTATGGCTATCATATTCTCTTTGGGTTTAGCTACGATTTACGGGAAGCGAATTATTCTTTTTCTTCAAAAGAAACAAATAGGAGAAACGGTTAGAGACCTTGGATTGGATGGTCAAAAGCAAAAGTCTGGAACACCTACTATGGGTGGTATTATAATAATATTGGCCACATTAATACCTGTATTATTATTTGCTAAATTAGAAAATATCTATGTTATTCTTTTAATTATCACCACTATATGGATGGGGATTATTGGTTTTGTAGATGATTATATTAAAATCTTTAAGAAGAACAAAGAAGGGCTTAAAGGAGGGTTTAAGATTCTAGGGCAAGTGGTATTAGGTTTAGTGGTTGGTGCAACCTTGTACTTTCATCCAGAGGTAACCATGCGTGAACATACCAAAACAATAATCACAGAAAATTTAACCGTAGAGGAGGTAAAAGGTGCAGATATTAAATCTACCATGACAACTGTTCCATTCTTTAAGAACAATGAGTTGGACTATAGCAGTTTTATTTCTTGGATGGGAGATGGCTTTGCTGCATATTCTTGGCTCATATTTATTCCAATTATCATTCTTATTGTTACTGCTGTTTCTAACGGGGCCAATCTCACAGATGGGATAGACGGACTCGCAGCTGGTAGTTCAGCTATAATTGTAATTACGTTAGGAATTTTTGCCTGGGTTTCTAGTAATATTATTTTCTCCGAATACTTAGATATCATGTATATAAAAGGTGTTGAGGAATTGGTAGTATTTATTAGTGCATTTGCAGGAGCATTAGTAGGGTTTTTATGGTACAACGCTTTTCCTGCTCAGGTATTTATGGGAGATACAGGAAGCCTTACGATAGGCGGTATTATTGCTGTAATTGCTATCATTATTCGAAAGGAATTATTGATTCCCATTCTATGCGGAATTTTCTTTGCAGAATCTATTTCTGTGATGCTGCAAGTGGGTTACTTTAAATACACAAAAAATAAGTACGGGGAAGGTAAGCGCATTTTTTTAATGGCTCCTTTGCATCATCATTACCAGAAAAAGGGGTATCACGAAAGTAAAATTGTAACCCGTTTTTGGATTATAGGAATTCTATTGGCTATTGTGACCATAGTGACCTTAAAACTAAGATAAATGGCCTTGCTTGTTGTTTTAGGAGGCGGTGAAAGTGGAGTTGGTACTGCGATACTGGCACAAAAAAAAGGATATGATGTTTTTGTATCCGATAGAGGAGAAATAAAAAAGAAGTACAAAGACGTTCTTTCGCATTATGGAATTGATTGGGAAGAAGGAAAGCATTCTGAAGATCGGGTACTCGTTGCAGAAATTGTAATGAAAAGCCCAGGAATACCAGATATGGCACCCTTAGTGAAAAAGCTGGTACAAAAAGGTATACCCGTAGTCTCAGAAATTGAGTTTGCATCTAAATATACGGATGCAAAAATCATTGGGATTACAGGAAGTAATGGAAAAACAACGACTACCATGCTAACAAATCACCTTCTTCAAAGTGCAGGATTAAAAGTAGGTATGGCTGGCAATATTGGTGATAGTTATGCTAAAATGGTGGCAGAAAATGACTTTGAATATTACGTTTTAGAAATAAGTAGTTTTCAGTTGGATGGTATTATAGATTTTCAGCCAAATATTGCTGTGATTACAAATATTACACCGGATCATTTAGACCGGTATGATTACAAGTTTGAAAATTATATAGCCTCTAAGTTTAGAATTGCTATGAATCAAACAGAGACAGACTATTTGATTTACGATGCTGATGATGAAGTAATTGTTTCCTGGCTAGAAGCCAACCCAGTTAAATCCAAATTAATGCCCTTTTCTTTAAAGAAAAGTTTTAAAGAAGGAACATATTTAGAAGATAATAAGATTACAATAAGAACACTAATTGATACGATCACGATGAGGACAGACGCATTAGCACTGGAAGGACAACACAATGTAAAGAATACGATGGCAGCGGCAACTATTGCCAAATTAGTAAGTATTCGAAAGGATACTATACGAGAGTGTATCTCAAATTTTCAAGGTGCACCACATCGTTTGGAAAAAGTGCTAAAAATAAGCCATGTGCAGTATATCAATGATTCTAAAGCAACCAATGTAAATGCTACATATTATGCTTTAGATAGTGTAAAAACGCAAACAGTATGGATTGTTGGTGGCGTAGATAAGGGTAATGATTATAAAGCTTTGATGCCACTAGTGCGTGAAAAGGTAAAAGCTATTATTTGTCTAGGAATGGATAATGAGAAGATTAAGGAAACTTTTGGTAACGTAGTTGACCTTGTGGTCGAGACTTTTGCAATGGAGGAAGCTGTAAAAGTGGCTTACAAAATTGCTGAAAGAGGAGAAACAGTTTTATTATCTCCTGCTTGTGCAAGTTTTGATTTATTTGAGAACTATGAGGACAGAGGTAATCAATTTAAAAATTGTGTAAAAAATTTATAAGTGCTAAAATTTTTACAAAATATAAATGGAGATAAAGCTATATGGGCAATTGCTGCGCTATTGGCATTATTTTCCTTTTTGCCAGTTTACAGTGCCAGTAGTAATCTGGTTTATGTAGTTGGTAATGGTACCATTATAGGCCATTTGGTGAAGCATGCTTTACTGCTCTTTTTTGGTTTTGGTATTATGTATGGGATTCATAAAGTGCCAACCCACTTTTTTAAAGGGTTGTCAATGATTGCATTACCTATCATTATTGTGCTGTTGGTATTTGTTTTAGCTCAGGGAACTACTAGTGGTGAGACGAATGCCAGTAGATGGATTCGTGTTCCCTTGGTAGGTTTTGGTTTTCAACCCTCAAATTTAGCTGCAGTTGTATTAATGGTTTATGTAGCAGGATACCTTTCAAAAATTAGAAAAATAAAAGTAAGTTTTACAGAAAGCATATTACCTCTTTGGTTACCTGTCTTCTTGGTAGTTGTGTTAATATTACCTGCCAACTTTTCAACAGCTGGTATTATATTTTCAATGGTATTGATGCTTTGTTTTTTAGGGGGTTACCCTATAAAATATTTATTGGGTATTGTGGCTACAGGGCTAGTTTGTTTGACTTTGTTTGTTGTTACGGCCAAAGCATTTCCAGATTTATTTCCAAACCGAGTGGATACTTGGATGAGTCGTATAGATAGTTTTACAGGTCCAGAGGATAGTGAGTCAAACTATCAAATTGAAAGAGCTAAAATAGCAATAGCAACTGGTGGTATTGTTGGTAAGGGAGCTGGTAAAAGTGTACAGAAGAATTTTCTACCACAAAGCTCTTCAGATTTTATCTACGCTATCATAGTAGAAGAATATGGTCTTATTGGTGGTATTTCCTTAATGCTTTTCTATTTGTTTTTACTCTTTAGGATTGTAGTAGTAGCTAATGGTGCAGAAACTGTTTTTAGTAAGCTATTGGTTCTAGGCGTGGGATTGCCAATTGTTTTTCAAGCAATGATTAATATGGCAGTGGCAGTAGAGCTATTTCCAGTTACGGGTCAGAATTTACCACTTATTAGTAGTGGAGGAACCTCTAGTTGGATGACTTGTTTGGCTATTGGAATAATATTAAGTGCAAGTAATAAGAGTTTGGTTCAAGATACTAATGGTCCAACAGATTTTGATGAAAACAACCCTTTAGAAGTGCTAAGTGGACAATTATAGGTTTATTTTTTCTGGAGGAGGCACAGGCGGGCATATATATCCTGCGATTGCTATAGCTAACGAATTAAAAAGAAGGTTTCCTGAAGCTGAATTTTTATTTGTTGGAGCAAAGGATAGAATGGAGATGGAGAAGGTGCCTCAAGCAGGTTACCAAATTGAAGGTTTATGGATTACGGGTATACAAAGGAAGCTAACCCTTAAAAATTTAATGTTTCCTTTTAAATTAATAAGTAGTTTGATTAAAGCAAATAGCATAGTAAAACGGTTTAATCCTCATGTCGTTATTGGTACGGGAGGTTTTGCTAGTGGTCCTTTGTTACGGGTAGCATCTGGCAAAGGAATTCCTTGTGTATTACAAGAGCAAAATTCCTATGCTGGTATCACCAATAAACTACTCAAGGATAGGGTGCAAAAGATTTGTGTAGCCTATGATGATATGAGTAGGTTTTTTCCGAAAGAGAAAATAGTTAAAACTGGAAATCCAGTTCGTTCAGATTTGGTGGCTCTAAATATTGATAGGTCTGTTGCATTGGAATTTTTTCAACTCAGTACTAGTAGAAAAACAGTACTGGTTCTTGGTGGTAGTCTTGGTGCTAGACGTATTAATGAATTAATATTTGAAAAATTAGAATTTTTCAGAGATATGGGAATTCAGTTATTATGGCAGTGTGGTAAAGGATATATAGAAGAGTTTAAAGTAAATACATCTGAAAGTGTTAAGGTGCACGCTTTTATAAATGATATGGATAAAGCTTACGCTGCGGCCGATATGATTATATCAAGAGCAGGTGCTGGTTCAGTATCGGAATTGTGTATTGTTGGAAAGCCTACCTTTTTTATTCCATCTCCGAACGTTGCGGAAGACCATCAAACAAAGAATGCTAAAGCTTTAGAAAATGAATCTGCGGCAATTCTTATAAAAGAAACGGATTTAGAAAAAGAATTTGAACAACGTTTTAATGCTGTTTTTAATTCGGAAGAGAAACAGATAGAGTTAGCTAAAAATATGAAAGCTTTGGCTTTGCCAAATGCTACAAATGCTATCTGCGATGAGGTAGAAAAACTTTTACAATTGAATAGAATTTAATCGGTAAATGAGGTTAGGTAGTAATGATACATAAGTAGAAGTAGTTGGTTTTATAGTAAGGAATTAGGGAGTAAAAATTTTTTAGAACAGGAATTTTGGACTTGAAAAATATACATAGCGTTTACTTTATAGGTATAGGCGGCATAGGCATGTCTGCCTTGGCACGCTATTTTAAGTTTGTAGATATTGCAGTTGCTGGCTATGATAAAACGGAGACTCCGCTTACTAAAGAATTGTCTTCTTCCAATATTGAAATTCATTACGAGGATAATATAAGCTTCATTCCTAAAGGTTTTTTAAATGCAAAGAATACCCTGGTGGTTTACACTCCTGCGGTTTCTTCCACTCATAGTGAATATCAATATTTTAAAACGAATGGTTTTGTTATAAAAAAGAGGTCCGAAGTACTTGGGTTAATCACAAAAGATTCTTTTTGTTTTGCGGTAGCAGGAACACATGGTAAAACAACAACCTCGTCTATATTAGCACATTTATTAAAAGAATCAGGAATTTCTATTACCGCATTTTTAGGTGGTATTTCTGAGGATTTTAATAGTAACTTCTTGCTGGAGGGAACGGATTATAGTGTTGTTGAGGCTGATGAGTTTGATAGGTCTTTTTTGCAACTAAGTCCAACTATTGCCTGTATAACCTCTATGGATGCAGATCATTTAGATATATATGGTAGTGCAGATCAATTAACCTCATCTTTTATTGACTTTACAAAACGTATTAAGCCAGGAGGAAAGCTCTTTGTTCGCAAAGGTCTGCCGTTAGAAGGAATTACCTATGGTATTGAGGACGATTCGGATTTTTGTATTAAAAATGTACGTATAGAGAATGGTACATATGTTTTTGATTTGGTAACTCCTAAAGCTACTTTAAATGAAGTGAGATTTGGTAAGCCTGGAAGACATAATTTATTAAACGGATTAGTGTCATTTGCAATGGCTCTAGAGTCAGGTGCTGACCTTAATATTTTAGCAAACGCTTTGGCTACTTTTAAGGGGGTTAAGCGTAGATTTTCTTATAAAATAAAAACTGAAGAACTTATTTTTATTGATGATTACGCGCATCATCCTACAGAAATAGATGCGATTTTTAATGCTATTTCGGAAATGCATCCAAATAAAAAGGTGCTTGCTATTTTTCAACCTCATTTATTTTCTAGAACTAGAGATTTTATAGATGAGTTTGCAAAAAGCTTATCCCAATTT
>CALHVP010000021.1 GCA_938038975.1 uncultured Maribacter sp.
GATACGTAAAGCGGCAATGAGCGAAACTACAGGTGCTGATAAATTAAGAGAGGATATTCTAACAGAGACAATGGAAAAAGCATCTCCTTCAGCTACAGCTTTATCCTATGTAAAAAAGGAGATTGGAGAACTTTGGTAAAACAAAGAACCTAAGTAAAAATTCAACTACAAGCTCAACTATTATAGTACGATAAGAATATAAAATTAGTATTGCGTCAAGGACATTTAGTTGACTTTGGCGCTTTTCTTTTTATAAATTGAAAATTTAATCTTTACTAGCAAAGCATTACTATTGGAGCAAATTTTATACATCCATAATGTTATGTGCTTTTAACTCCCTAAAGAACAGCTGGTATAATCATCTTCATACTATTTTAATAATTTGTTTGTTAAACACAGTTCAAAACAAGAATTTTGTAGCATATGAATAAATTACAATTAGAGATTAAGGAGACAGATAAGTTTATTTTCTGCCTTGAGGCTATTCCAGATATAGATCACACTAATACTACCGAAGTTTTAGAAATTTTGGAGGATATTGCCTTGAATCAAAATATTGCTAGCATCTACAAAGCTTGCGATACCATTGAGGGATTAGAAGATAGCTTAAGCAATTTATTGTATGATGACCACAACTTTAAAGATTATGAAATTATCTATCTGGCCATGCCCGGTGAAGCTAATAATATACTAATTAACGACTACTACTATAGCATTCAGGAGATAGCTGAACTTTTTGAAGGTAAAATGAAAGGGAAACTTATTCATTTTGCAAACCAAAAATTACTAGACCTCACAGATGAGGAATCCCAATATTTTTTAGATATAACCGGAGCCCTAGCAATTTCAGGTTATGGAACCAATCTTAGCAAAATTTCTAGCGTTAGTACTATTGACCGTGTGTTTTTTGGCTTGTACCAAGAAAATGATGATTTTAAGGAAGTGGTAGAAGAGCTATTTCAAAAACACTATAATCTTTGCAAACTACTTGACTTTAGACTGTATTATTAGAATGCTTTATAAATTACTTCAAGCTGATTTTATTCCTTGCAAAAACACAACCTTGAGATTTTATTAGTTCAATTGAAGCGTATGCTTTCTAACACTTACTATTATTGCTAACTACCCTATACCTGCTAAAGACAAACTACTAAATTCATTCATGCTCATTAGGTTCAATAGGATTGGTTTCTTCATTTTTATTCTTAGCATATAGATAACCTCTTTGCCACCAGCGCGTCATTTTCGCCTTGTCAAAAATTAAAGAATTCGTAGTTAAAATCGTGGGTGTGTAGTATAAATTGATGATGGCATCATTTTGATTTGCTACTAATTTTCCTATTCTTATATTTTGATTTTCAATACGATCTAATATAAAACTTAGCATCGTAGTTAATAGTTCAAATGGGTTACGAGAAGGCATTCTGTTCATATAGTTAACCTCTGTGTGCAACACTACTACATCTACTTCTGTAGCACCACGGCGTATAGCCTCTTCTATAGGAACAATACTCCCTAAGCCACCATCTGCATATTCACAGCCGTTAACTCTTGCCAAACTCATAAATGGAACATAGTTTGAAGAGATCCATATCCAATCACAAAATTCATCATATGTACATTCATTGATGGATTTATATTCTACCTGATTTAAGGATAAATTAGATACCGTAACGACAACATCTGTAGCACCTTTTTGAAGTTCATTAAACTCTTCTAAGGTGACATTACGTTTAATCATTTTTCGAAGGTTTTCACTTTCTCCAAATGTTTTCTTACCTGCGACAAAATTTTTAAGCACATTCCAATGGTTGATAGATATCTCATCAATACCATACTTTTTAGTAATAACAAAAGGACAATTATTAAAGATTGTCTTTTGATTTACGTTGGAATAGATTTCTTTGATTTTATCAAGTTTACCTAAAGCTAAATGAGAAATAAGTAAACTGCCAGTAGAAGTACCTACAAAAAGATCGTATTTCTTTCCTGATTCCTGAATAAGAAACTCCGCCACACCTCCTGCAAATGCACCTTTACTACCACCACCAGATATAACCAATGCTCTCATTCTACTTCCATTTTTGTTCTAAGATAACGTAAATCATCCTCCTTTAGTTCTTTAGTAGCAGCTTGTATTTGCACCTTACTTTTATCATTATTAAGCTCCTTGTCCAATAACCTTCTTGCAAAGTTGCGAAATTGCCATGAATGATGGTTGGTGCTTTTCAATAATTCTTTATAAGTCTCTAGATTCATAGCACCTATATCGGTTAAAAAAGTAAATGCGGTTTGACGAACTTCTGGATTATAAATTGATCTCGTGTATGCGCTAAGCTCCTCCAAATAATCCGCTTTTTCATCAACTCTATACTCAGGGGTAACCAATGCTAAGGTTAGCCACAGTAGCCTTATATTCTTGTTAGGAAACCCAGTTGTATTTGATAATTTATCTAAATACACTTGTCTGTCCTTTTCAAAAGTTCCCCATAATTTTATGAGTGCTACTTCTTGAGTCCTATAACTTTTATCATTGAGAAGCGATTCAAAATTACTTTTCCATACTTCCTTAGATGCTGCTGATGTAGATAAACCAAATAAAGAAACTGCTAAAGATTGTCTTATAAGAATAGTATCCATCGCAAATGCTTTTTCAATAACAGATGTTGGCAGCACATGATGGTGTTTTTCTATTAAATCCTTTTTAAAATGAATGGAAGATGTAGTATTCCAATACGCTTCGTAATCTATATCATCACTTTTTATTCGCTCAAATTCCGCATCCATATTGGATAAAAGTACTAGGGAAGGGGAATATTTTTCTAAAATAGACATCGCCTCTTGTGTTGGAAATTCTGAACTATCTAACCACATCCTTTTGTAGGCAGATAAATCAATAGTACTTGCTGTCGCTATTTGATTTAAAAAATCAGTTACGGTAACATTCTTTAATTGATGTTTAACCAAATAATTACGAATACCATTTTTGAAGAACTCATCTCCTACCAATTCTCGAAGCGCTACCAAAGCCCATGCTCCCTTTTCATAAAAAGTAAGACTACTTGCTTTTGGGTCTAATAGGCTCTGCCCTTCTGCCCTATCTGAAATCTCTTGAAGCTGATTCGCTGTATGATGTAATTTCCAATAAAAATGATCATCTCCAAACAACTCTTTTTCTACCAAATATGCATAATACGTAGCAAAACCTTCATGTAACCAGTGGTGTTCCCCATTTTTCTCTGTTACTAAATTTCCAAACCATTGATGCGCTAACTCATGAGCGTTTACGTTTACATAATTCCTATCTACAAATGCTGTAGCATCTATCATATATGAATCCGAAAATATAGTAGCCGTTGTATTCTCCATTCCAGCATACAAAAAGTCCTTTACTGGAATTTGTTTGTAATTTTGCCAAGGGTAAGGCACTCCTATTTCCTCTTCCAAGAAATCAAATATTTGTTTGGTATAACGATAGGTCGGTTCTACTTTTAAGCTGTCCTTTGGATAGTAGTAATTTTCAATAGGAATTCCACTTTTTGAAACCAAGTTTTCCTTCTCATATTTTCCAATAGCAAAAGCCAAAAGATAGCTACTCATTGGTTTTTTCATATCAAAAGAAAATATGGCCTTAGCATCTGGTTCGTTCGTAATGTTAACTAAAGTCCCATTCGCAATAACCCTATTTGATTTGTGTGTTTTAATTTGAAGGTCAAACTCCACCTTTTCTTCCATATCATCAAAACTAGGTACCCAATGGCTCGTATATTTACCTTGTCCTTGCGTCCAGATTTGTTCATTTCCCTCAATGGCATCCTCCAATCCAATAAAATAAAGGGCTTGTTTAGGCTTGCATGAATACACAAGTTCTAGTGCATAGGTTCTTCCTTTTTTAAATTTTTTATGGATTATAATTTGCTCACCATTATTCCCATAGTTTATTTTTCTACCATTAAGTTTTACATTGGAAAAACCCATATTCTTGGCATCTAAAAAAACAGAATCTACCTTAGAACCAATTTTCAAACTATAGGCCACGGTTCCCTTTATCTCCTTTTCTAATGGTAAAGGCTCTATAAGAATACTTGCCGTTAAAAAATCTACTTTATCTTGGTGCTGACCAAAACAGTAAGAAGTTATTAAAAAGAGAAGCACTAATTTTCTAAACATTTAATAAGAAATAAATTTTGACTCAAATTTAAGCTTTTCGTTTATTGCAGTTCCAGCCCTTAAGTTCTAATTTAGTAGCATGAATTCTAATGTACTGCAAACTCCTATCGCTTATCTTAAAGGTGTTGGTCCTAATAGGGCAGATAGTTTGCAATCTGAACTTGGAATTCATGTATATCAAGACCTACTGAACTTATTCCCAAACAGGTATATTGACAAGACCGCATACTACAAAGTAAACCAACTTCAAAAAAGCAATGCCGACGTCCAAATTGTTGGTAAAATTATTAATATTAAAACTGTTGAACAGAAGAAGGGAAGTCGTTTAGTGGCTCGTTTTCAGGACGATACAGGTGAATTAGAATTAGTATGGTTCCGTGGTCAAAAATGGATAAGAGAAAATATAAAACTCAATACTCCCTATGTGATTTTTGGTAAGTGTAATGCATTCAATAATCTATTTTCTATGCCCCATCCAGAGATGGAATTACTAACAGAGCATAAAAAGGGATTAAAAGTGCATATGCAACCTGTGTATCCTTCTACAGAAAAATTAAGCAATAAAGGAGTTACTAACAGAGTACTTAGTAAATTAATACAACAGTTATTTTTAGAAACTAAGGGGCAGTTTACAGAGACCCTATCTGATAATTTATTACAAGAATTAAAATTACTTTCAAGAAGCGAAGCGCTTTTTAATATTCATTTTCCAAAGAATCAAGAATTACTAGCTAAAGCACAATTTCGTCTTAAATTCGAAGAATTATTCTATTTGCAAATGCAACTCATTGCCAAGAATATGTTGCATAAGCAAAAAATTAAAGGATTCCCTTTTGAACAAGTCGGCGAAGGTTTTAATGATTTTTATACAAATAAACTCCCATTTGAACTCACTAATGCTCAAAAACGGGTAATTAAAGAAATACGTGCAGATTTAGGTAGTAATGCACAAATGAATAGGTTATTACAAGGAGATGTAGGCTCTGGAAAGACTATTGTTGCTGTTATGGCTATGTTATTAGCTATTGACAATGGTTTTCAGGCCTGTTTAATGGCTCCAACGGAAATTCTTGCAAACCAACACTATCAAGGAATAACAGCATTATTAAAGGATACTGGAGTTACCTGTTCCTTACTCACCGGATCCGTTAAAAAATCTGCAAGAAGACCTATACACGAACAGCTAGAAACAGGTGAACTTCAAATTTTAATTGGAACCCATGCGCTTTTAGAGGATAAAGTAAAATTTAAAAATTTAGGTTTGGCCGTTATAGATGAACAGCATCGGTTTGGTGTGGCTCAGCGATCTAAACTTTGGCATAAAAATCAGTATCCTCCTCATATTCTGGTAATGACGGCTACTCCTATTCCCAGAACCTTAGCTATGAGCCTTTATGGTGATTTGGATATTTCGGTTATTGATGAGTTACCACCTGGAAGAAAACCAATAAAAACAGTACACCGCTTTGACTCCAATAGATTAAAAGTATTTCAATTTATACGTGATGAAATAAAAAAAGGAAGACAAATTTATGTGGTTTACCCATTAATACAGGAATCTGAAGCTTTGGATTATAAAGACTTAATGGATGGCTATGAAAGTATGGCTAGAGATTTTCAACCTCCAGAATTTCAAATATCCATTGTACATGGGCAAATGAAGCCTGCAGATAAAGAGTTTGAAATGCAACGATTTGTGAAGGGAGAAACACAAATTATGGTGGCTACTACAGTAATAGAAGTTGGTGTAAATGTCCCAAATGCTTCTGTTATGATTATTGAGAGTGCAGAACGGTTTGGCCTTTCGCAACTGCACCAACTTCGTGGGCGTGTTGGACGTGGAGCAGACCAAAGTTTTTGTATTTTAATGACGAGCCATAAACTTTCATCAGAATCGAAGACACGCTTAGAAACTATGGTACGTACAAATGACGGATTTGAAATTGCGGAGGTTGATTTAAAACTACGTGGTCCAGGAGATATTATGGGAACTCAACAAAGTGGAATTTTAAATTTAAAAATCGCAGATATTATAAAAGATAATGACATCCTAAAAACAGCTCGTTTTTATGCTTTACGATTGCTTAAAGATGACCCTAC
>CALHVP010000022.1 GCA_938038975.1 uncultured Maribacter sp.
TCCCGCCTCGAGTACAAAAAAAAGACCCTGTTTAAAGGGTCTTTTTTTTTGCTACTATTAAATAGTTATTTCTTTACACTAATCATCACCGCTTCGCAACTTTTTAAATCTGAATTAAGGATCATATTTTCAGATTTGGTACCGTCCGTAATTTCTATGGATACTGTATTGGGTGGTGAAGTGCCCAAGTTATGTGCGTATAGGAATAGATCATTAGATTTATTGGGGTCTAACTGTATCTTAAACTCTCTTTTGTAATAGGTTAAATAGTGTTTGTTAACTACAGAGTTACCGTTAAGATAAATAGACACAATATCACCGTCTTGCCGGCCATGATCCCATATTTTTACTGTGATATCTGTGCCATTAAATTCAAGCTCTTTGGTATATGATATTTTTCTCCCGTCAAATTCTTCTCTGACCTCAGCAGGTTGTATTTCTGACTGTTCTACCGGTTTATCTTGCTTTTGCTTGTCTTCCTTCGTGTTAGATGGTTTTTGCTCAGGTAGTTTTTTAGAAGTAGGTTTTATCTTTTTTTTCTTTCGCTTTACCTTTTTTTTCTTTTCTATAGATGTTGGATTTGCCTCTTGTTTTGCTTGCTCCCGTTTTTGTTTACGTTCATCAGAAGCTTTGTTTTTGATAGTAAAGAGAGGTGTAACGAACTTAGCTATTTGAAATTTGTCTTTAGGAAACAGTTCAATTCCTACTACTTGATATCGATCTCCGGATCCAATATTTTTTGCTAATTCTATTCCTTCTGCAAGACCTGTGTTTTTAAAAGAGCCTAGTTCTTGTACCACCATTTCATCTCTAATGAGAAAAAAACGTGTAGACTTTTCCGTATCCATGTTTTTTAAAGACCATTCTAGTTTTACCATTTCTGGTATAGACCATACAGTCCCTGCTACAGGATGAGTTATAGTAATTTCAGATTTGTCATCTTGGGAAAAACAGAAAGATATACCAAGTATGCAAAAGAAGAAATAATTTATTAAGATTGAGTTCATAGGTGATAAATAGGATTAAAGATACTTTTTATTAAAAAGCGTATCAATTAACCTATCCTAATTTTATTTAGTTAATGTAATTGGTTTAGTACTAATACAACGTTAGTTACGCTCAAATGTTGGATGAAATGCATCTTATCAAAATTATTGATTATTTAAAATGGAAATAATCCAAAAAATAGGAAATAATCCATAAATTAGCTATCCCAAATTTTTAGGATAGCAATGAGTAAAACCATTTTACATATAGATTTAGACACCTTTTATGTGTCTGTTGAGCGACTTAATAATAGGTATCTGCAGAATAAACCGCTACTTGTAGGAGGTACTGGAGATCGTGGTGTGGTGGCTGCCTGTAGTTATGAGACGCGAGGTTTTGGTGTGCACTCTGGTATGCCTATGAAAATGGCCAAAGAGCTATGCCCCGAAGCTTTTGTGATCCGTGGAAACTCGGCTGATTATAGTAAGCATTCAGATATCGTTACTGAAATCATAAAAGAACAAGTGCCGCTTTTTGAGAAATCTAGTATAGATGAGTTTTATGCTGACTTAACCGGTATGGATCGTTTTTTTGGTTCTTATAAGTTTTCAGGTGAATTGCGTAAACGTATTATAAGAGAAACTGGACTCCCTATTTCTTTTGGACTATCTGCTAATAAAGTGGTGTCTAAAGTAGCTACGAACGAGGCAAAGCCCAACAATCATTTGAAGGTAGACGAGGGTTTTGAGAAGTCTTTTTTAGCCCCTTTATCTATTAAAAAAATACCAATGGTGGGGGATAAAACGTACCAAACGCTTCGTAATCTAGGATTGCGACAGGTGCGTACGGTACAGGAAATGCCCATACATGTAATGCAACGGGTACTGGGTAAAAATGGCGGTATTATATGGAAAAGGTCTAATGGGATAGACAATACCCCGGTAATTCCCTTTTGCGAAAGAAAATCGATATCTACAGAGCGCACCTTTACTAAAGATACGATTGATGTTGTAAAACTAAATGGTATTCTTATCGCGATGACCGAGAACTTAGCCTATCAGCTACGTAGGGGTGAAAAGTTAACTGCATGCATTAACGTTAAAATTCGATACTCAGATTTTAATACCTACTCGAAACAATTACGCATTCCGTTTACGAGCGCAGATCATATTTTAATCCCTAAAATCCTAGACCTATTTAAAACATTGTACAATAGGCGATTGTTGGTGCGTCTTATTGGGGTAAGGTTCAGTCACTTGGTGACAGGTAATTATCAGATTAACTTATTCGAGGATACGGAGGAGACGCTTAATCTTTACAATGCTATGGATACCATTAGAAAACGCTATGGAGACAAAAGTGTACTAAGGGCTGCAGGTATGGATGCTAAAACCATAGGTAGAATAAATAACCCTTTTGATGGTAGACCGCCAGTGGTTTTAGCGCATCGAAAGCAATAGAAAAAGCCCCCTAGCCCCCAAAGGGGGAATTCTTACTCGGATGGGTTGTTCGTTGATGGTTGTTCGTTACTTGTAGGTGGTAGTGAAAATAGTTTTCAGTATGCAGTCGCAGTATGTAATATTAAGTACAAAG
>CALHVP010000023.1 GCA_938038975.1 uncultured Maribacter sp.
CATGCAGCATAATTATGCTTTGGTGCAAAAATTTGTGGAGGAAGGTATCTTGGTTGATTTCTTTCCTTATCCTAATCATCCTCATAATGTTCGTGGGAAGGATCGGGTTCATTTGATGAATAAGATTTTGACTTATGTTGAGGAGAAGTTGAAGTAGGGTTGGAGACGGAAGTCGGAAGTCCGAAGTTTCACTTGATATGGAGAGCCCGCTAGCGTAGTTGTACGTTAGCGGGCTTTTTTGTTGGGGATGGTGTTTTGGTATTGGTGTTTTTCTTAATTTTTATTGGCTTTAAGTTCTTCTAGTTGTTTTTTTAGTGTTTTGTTTTCGGTTTCTAGTTTTTCTAATCGTTCGTTTATCTCCAAAAGATACAAGGTAAGTTCTTCGACCTTTTCTAATTGCTTTAGTTGTAATTCTCCTAGGCCAATTCCATTCTCCTCTACATCTTCAGCGGTAGGTATATTAGGTAAGTGGCGATATTTATTAATATACGCTGACAGTTCATGTATTGGCATTAATTCATAACTATCCTGAAAAACATAATCAGGAAAACCCAGCAACTTGACTTCAATTTCAGTAGAAAATATTTTCCCACTTTTCATTACCTGCATGACGTTTTCGCCCTTTTCTTCAGAATAGATTTCGAGCGGACGTTCATTGTCTCTAGCTAAAACCTGGATACCTTCCCTATTTATTATCTGACCACTTGTATATATTTCAAAAACATTAGTTGAAGATTGGACATCGTTTTTAATAACAAAAGCTTTACTTGTGCTTTCAGGAACGACTTTCTCCATAGAGCCATCGTCTCCACGCAATAAAAGTGGAGCATCTGCAGCATCGCCCCCCGCTATAGAAAGTGTTTGTTCGTTATCACCTAAAGTGGATAGAGTCCATTGATAGCCACTATTGTCAAATAAATCCACATCTTGACCTTGAGCAATATTTAAGAAAGAAAGAAATAGCACGTAAATGGGTAAGTGATTTTTAATTTTCATAAGTCATTATGATTATAGATTAATAGAGATTTTCATTTTAAAGATTACATTTTCACTAACTTCCGAACATTAACATCCTCAGCTGTGTTAATATAACAAAAGTAAACTCCGGGAGGAAGCTGACCTAGGTCTAACTTTTCTTCATATATCCCAGCTGGTCTTCCTTTATATTTTTGTTCCAACAACATACGACCTTGTGCATCTATTACTGCTAGTTGCACATCAGTTGAGCGATCTAACTCGAAATTAACGGTTATCATTTCCGTAAACGGGTTCGGCGAAACTTCAAACTTAGTAACAACCAAATTACAATTATAAAATCTTGCATCAATGTTGTACTGATACGTTTTAGTTTCATTGGCATTAGTAACCTCAATCGTCAAGTAATACAATCCAGATGTGAGATCCCCTCCTTCACCGCTCCAGGGATATACCAAACCATATTCATCAACAAACCCATTTTCCTCATGGATAACCGCGAGGTTGTGTCCTGGATCAAAAACAGTTGCCTTGTAAGAGTCAGCGCAATTGTACCTAAAGCGAAGCGGGTTGCTAGAGTCAGCACAAAACTGAGCCCCATAATAAATACTTCCTTCTAGCTGCATGGCTTGTATGGAACCATCAGAACAGTCAATTGGATTTTCGATTATTTTGGCGGTGAATTGAGCCCCCTCTTTTACGGCGAACTGGCTTGGTTTGAGGACGATTTTGTTGCAAGCTCTTAGATCTAATGAATTGGATATTGGAGAGAGATAATAAATTTCTTCTTTATTAACATCCGGAGGAGAGACTGAGTTTCTCAAAACAGTAATTCCATCTTCCCAAGAATCACACCCTCCGCTACCAGCTGACCCAAATGAAATATTATTGGAAAGCAAAAGGCCATCTGACAATTCGTCATACCAGCTATGTTGAGTACCAATATTGTTAAAGTACCAAAGGTTTTCACAAGACTCTTCTATAAAGTCGGGGTTACATTCATCCTCAAATTCGGTATACTGCCATACCTTTACATAGTCGATGATCATCCCGTAAGGCCACTTTGTTTTACTATCTGGTGGTCCATTCCAAGCCCTTTTGCTTGCACCTCTCCAATGATCAACAAAAACAGTTAGAATCAAATTCATTGACCGAGGGTCCACATCTCCTTCTAATGATTTACCCTTGGCTTTACCATTCTTAAACTTGCTTGAAAAGAAAGCCCTTCCATCAATATACCATATTATAACATCATCTTCACCATACACTCCTGGCGGATACCATTCTACACCTACTGTATGAAATTCATCATCATCTGTGTTCAATACAGTCTTTCTGTCTTTTATGTAATTAACACCATAATTAGCATCTTCTCTGTACACCCAATGATTTGGTTTATAGTTCTTTTTATCTGTATTATCTATTTCAAAAATATCAATTTCGTTATCCCATCCAAACAACCAAAACGCAGGCCAATGCCCTCTTGATTTTTTACTCTTGTATGGCGAGTTGAATAATTTAAATCTCATTTCAAACTTACCAAATCGAAAGCTTTTATGTGAAATTAATTCTTGTTGCTTATATAAAAATTCTCTTCGATTTTTACCCCCATCAGCTAGTATTATATTGGCACATAATTCTGGAAAGCTATCACAAATACCACGCACTCCATTTCTACAAGATGCTTTAGCAACAGAATCAAGTTGACTATAATGATCATCAGCTTCATTACAAATGAAATGATCTTCAGCTACAATATTTGAAAAAAAAGAGGTGCTTTTATTTGCCATCAAATATAAATTCCCATTTTCTACTCTGGCACCTTCTTGTAAATTCAATCCATAATTACTATTATCCTTCGAAAATTTCCCCCTCAGATCGTTATAAAACCATTTCGATTCATCTAATTTATCTCCACTAAATTCATCCTCAAATACAAGAATCCATGACGCTTTTTTTTGTCCCATTAACCAATAAGGTGAAAAAAACAATCCTACAATCATAATATTGACAATGAGAAGTCTTAATTTCCCACATTGAAAACGAATCCTTATATATGATAAACATTCTTTTAGGTAGTATTTGCTCTCTTGTATGTGCATGTGTCTTTTTTTGTTCATGGATTTTAAAAAGGAAATCTGCTTATGTCTTATCCATTTTACTTCTACTCCTAGGAGGAGCTATTTTACGTTCTTTTGTCAGTTCTGATCAGTACCTTCATAAATGGGATGAGAGGTTTCATGCTTTAGTTTCAAAGAATCTAATAGAGGATCCTATAAAACCAATGTTATACAAGCATCCAGTCCTTCCTTACGATTATAAACATTGGAACAGAAATCATGTCTGGGTACACAAACAACCTGTACCTCTATGGGCTATGGCTTGTAGCCTAAAAATTTTTGGCATAAGTGAATTTGCATTGAGGATACCAAGTATACTTCTTTCCACTATGGCAATATTACTTACTTACCTAATTGGTTTCCACCTCTACGGTAGAAACATTGGATGGATGGCCGCATTCTTACACGCAATTCATGGTAAACTTATAGAGCTGACTGGAGGTCGGGTAGCAACAGACCACTTTGATCTATTCTTTATGTTTTTTATTGAGTTAGCAATATACCTAGCAATTATTTCCTTGAAAAAGGATAAGAATTGGCTACTTTGGATTTTAATTGGCGTGAGTACCGGTTTGGCAATTTTATCTAAATGGCTTCCTGCCCTAATTGTCTTCCCCGTCTGGTTAATGTTAAAACTACATAAAAAGATTAAGTTATCCAAATCGATTACCCCACTTTCTGTTAGCCTTTTTGTTGCCTTTTTAACAATGCTCCCGTGGCAAATTTATACACACAGCAGATTCCCACTTGAAGCTGCATGGGAAAGCCATTACAACTTTTTACACTTCACAGAAGTATTAAGCGAAAGAAGTGGTTCATTCTTTTTCCACTTTGACAAACTTAGAATTAATTATGGGGAACTGGTTTACCTTCCTCTAATCTGGCTATTTTATTATGGGATTAAAAAGAAGGATCTAAAAATTGCCGCGCTTATTATTTGGATTTTTGTACCCGTACTTTTCTTTTCTTTCGCTAAAACCAAAATGCAAGGTTATACTATTTTTGTTGCTCCTGCAGTTTTCATTACCATTTCACTTTTTTGGAGACATCTGAATATTATTAAGCGAAGGACTAAATATATCTGGCTTACTAATACAATCCTTGCTCTGCTCATACTTTTACCTATCAGGTATTCTGTTGAAAGAATTAAACCATTCAGCGATAAAGAACGAAGTCCTCAATGGACACAAGATTTAAAAAAACTGAGCTCACAAATTTCCAACGAAAATGCAGTAATTTTCAATGTAAAAAATCCAATTGATGCAATGTTCTATGGCAACTTCACTGCATACCCTTCAATACCTGAAAATGAGAAACTAATCGAACTTAAAAAGCAAGGGTACGATCTTTACATCTTAAACTCAGATGACCTCAACATGAAAAATTTTGAAAACCTTCAAGGAATTCAAATATTAGATCTAAATTAACAAAATGCACAACCTAGGCTTCGACGCCAAACGATTATTCAACAATACTACAGGACTAGGTAATTACAGCCGCACCCTGTTGCACAATCTATCCGAATACTTCCCCGACGAGCATTACTTTTTGTTTTCTCCCAAAATCAAAA
>CALHVP010000024.1 GCA_938038975.1 uncultured Maribacter sp.
ATTAATAAAAAGACCGCACTAGAAACAATTCTCAATGACAAATCCTAAAACACCAACATCAATCTATAATACTATTCTTATGAAAAACGTAATCTATATCCTTATTGCAGCCTTTACATTATCGTCGTGTGGCGATGATAAAGTCTCATCGGTAGAAGACCTTATCTCTCAAGGAAACTTAGAGGCGATACGTGCTAAAAAAAGCGAGTTATCAGAACAACAAAAATCACTGGATGCCCAGCTGAAAACATTAGATTCTGCTATTTCTACTTTTAAAGGAAATGAAAAATTACCCTTAGTTACTACAGTTATTGCAAAAGCTGAGCATTTTGAGCATTTTTTAGAATTACAAGGTGATGTGCAAACCAAGCAAAATGTACTTATCTATCCCGAAATGCCAGGTACTTTGCAACGGATTTATGTAAAGGAAGGTCAGCAGGTAAAAAAAGGACAGTTACTAGCTACTATTGATGATGGTGGTATGGGTAGTCAAGTGTCTCAATTAAAAACACAAGCTGAATTAGCAAAAACTACTTACGAGCGTCAAAAGCGTTTGTGGGAACAAAAAATAGGTTCCGAAATTCAGTTTCTTCAAGCAAAATCTAGTTATGAAGCCACGGAAAATACCGTGAAACAGGCGCAAAGTCAATTAGGAAAATCCTCCATTAGAGCTCCTTTTTCAGGTATAATTGATGATGTCATAAAAGACCAAGGAACAGTTGTTGCACCTGGTCCAGGATCTGAAGTATTTAGAATCGTTAACCTTTCTAATATGTACATAAAGGTAGATGTGCCTGAAAGTTATTTAGGAGGAATTTCAAAAGGAAAAGCAGCTATCGTATATTTTCCAGTATTAGGAGATACGGTGCTGTCAGAAGTTCGACAAACTGGTAATTTTATTAACCCAAATAACAGAGCATTTTCTGTAGAGATTCCTGTTTCGAATAAAAAAGGAAACATAAAACCAAATCTTTCCGCTAAGGTTAGCCTTAATGACTATTCTAGTGAAAACGCCATAACAATTTCACAAAGCATCATTTCTGAAAATGCTGAGGGGGAGCAATATGTATATGTCGCTACACAATTGGAAGAAGAAAACACTGCTATAGTTAATCGAAAAATAATTGTTACCGGAAAAACACAAGGAAGTATGGTTGAAGTGTTATCAGGTATTTCAGACGGAGACCAATTGGTTAAAGAAGGTGCTAGAAGTGTAAAAGATGGTCAAAACGTTCAAATCTCAAAAAATAAGACCAATGAGTAATAAACAGAAAAAAAACGCCGATAAGGAATTCAAACCATCATCATGGGCAATAGATAATCCTTCTGTTGTTTATGTTATGATTGCTATTTTTCTATGGTTAGGTTTTCAATCGTACCAAGCTATGCCTCGGGAAGATTTTCCAGAGATCATACAGAACATCGTCTATGTAAGCACCCCTTACCCTGGGAATACGGCAGAAGATGTAGAACGTTTAATTACAGACCCTCTAGAGGATAAGTTAAAAAACATAAGTAATGTTGTAAAGATTACATCTACTTCTCAAGAAGATTATTCCATTATTACCATCGAGTTTGATGAACAATTAACGCTCGATCAGGCTAAGCAAAAGGTAAAGGATGAAGTAGACGGCGAGAAAGCAAGTGAAGATTGGCCCACGTTCAATAACGCAAAATTGGAGCCTAATGTTTTTGATTTGAACTTATCGGAGTCTTTCCCTATCATGAATGTTAATTTCACAGGCGATTATCCTGTAGAAAAATTGAAAGAGTTTGCAGAGTACATGCAAGATGAAATAGAAGACCTTCCAGCAATCAAAGAAGTAGGTATTAGAGGTGCACAAGACAAGGAGGTAGAGATTGCAGTGGATGTTTACAAAATGATGGCCTCAAAAATAAGCTTCCAAGATATTATAGGAGCTATTTCTAACGGCAACACCACCATGTCTGCTGGTAATCTTAAATCAGGAGATCAAAGAAGAACTATTAGGGTTTTAGGTGAAATTAAAGACCCCAAACAATTAGAAAACTTTGTTGTTAAGTCAGAAAACGGTTCAGCAGTATACCTTAAAGATATCGCGACAGTTACTTTCACTGAAAAGGAAAAAACCACATTCGCTCGTGAATACGGAGAAAGTGTAGTGATGCTAGATATAAAAAAGAGATCTGGTAGTAATATGATAGATGCTACCACCAACATTAGAGCTTTGGTAAAGGAAGCTAAAGAAAATTATTTTCCTAAAGATTTGAATATCACTATTGCAAATGATTCGTCCGGTAGAACTTTAAATCAAGTAGATGATTTAGTTAATAATATTATATTCGGAATCATACTGGTTGTAACCGTATTAATGTTCTTTTTAGGATTTAGAAATGCCTTATTTGTAGGTTTTGCTATACCTATGTCCATGTTCATCTCCTTTATGGTATTATCCCTTTTAGGATATACATTAAACACGATGATTCTTTTTGGAATGATTATGGGACTTGGGATGCTGGTAGATAACGGGATTGTAGTGGTAGAAAACGTTTACCGTTTAATGAGCGAAGGTATGTCGCGAACAGAAGCTGCGAAAAAAGGAATTGGTGAAATTGCATTCCCTATAATTATATCAACACTTACAACAGTTGCTGCCTTTGTACCCTTAGCATTTTGGCCTGGTATTTTTGGTCAGTTTATGAAATATTTTCCCATCACACTGTCCGTGGTATTAGGATCTTCATTATTTGTAGCCATTTTTATGAACTCTATGTTGGTATCTCAGTTTATGGATATTGATGAGAAAGAACTCAGCAAAAAAGCACTACTAAAAATTAGTGCTGTTCTAGGAGGGTTTGGATTGTTTATACTCCTATTTGGCGGTCCAATGCGTGGTCTTGGCAGCGTAATGATACTTACCGCAGTTCTATTTTGGGTTTACAAATACGCTATTAAAAAATTAGCAACACGTTTTCAAAACAACGCAATGGTTCGTTTTGAAAACTGGTATGAACGAAGAATTAAGCATGCATTAAGAGGAGGAAACGTATATTGGTATTTTGGTATAACCACGTTATTGCTTCTAGTTGTCTTTATGCTCTTTGGAATGTCATTAGGAACAGGAAGAACAAAAGTAGAATTCTTCCCAGATAATAAACCTAACGAAATCTACGCCTATATAGAATACCCTCAGGGTACCTCAATTGAAAAAACAAATGAGCTTACCAAGGCTATTGAAAAAAGGGTTTACGCAGTTGCTAATAATCCAAAATATACTGATGGAGATCATAATTATTTGGTAGAATCTGCAGTATCTCAAGTAGGAGAAGGTGCTGGAAACCCACAAACAGATGGTGGTTCTTCTGCAGAAATGCCACATCGTGGTAAGGTCACCGTTTCTATGAAAGAATATAAATATCGTGAGGGTCGTGATACGGAACAATTACGCGGTGAAATTCAAGAAGCCCTCACCGGAATTTATCCTGGAGTAGGTATATCTGTAGAAAAAGAAGCGAACGGACCACCAGCAGGGTATCCTATAAATATCGAATTACAAGGTAAAGATTATACCGAATTAATCAGCTCTGCAGAAGATATTCGAAACTTCATCAATACCAAAAATATTGATGGTATAGAAGAATTGAAGATTGATGTTAATAAAGGAAAGCCTTCTATGCAGGTTATCGTTGATCGGGAAAAAGCGGGTGAATTAGGTGTTTCGGTGGGTCAGGTTGGTCAACAGTTACGGCGTTCATTATTTGGAGAAAAAGCTGGTATTTATAAAGTAGATGGCGAAGATTATGATATAAATGTTCGTTTTAATAAAGATATCCGCTATAACAAAAGTGCGCTATTCAACCAGAATATTATCTTTAGAGACCCAGCCTCAGGAAAAATTAAAGAAGTTCCTGTTTCAGCGGTTGCGACTCAGCGTAACTCCTCAGGGTTTAGCTCCATAAAGCATAAGAATAAAAAAAGAGTAGTTACCATTTACTCTCAGCTAAAACCAGGATTTAGCGATGCAGGTGCAATTGTTGCCGAAATCCAAAAGGAAATGGAATTCTACAAGAACCTTCCTAATGATGTTACCCTAGATTTTACAGGTCAAATAGAAGAGCAAAACAAACAGATGATATTTTTGGTCAGTGCTTTTTTTGGTGGACTGGCCTTGATTATGTTAATTCTAATATTCCAATTTGGAGGCATCTCCAAACCGTTAATCATTATGATTGCTATTTTCTTAAGTTTCATTGGTGTTTTTGGTGGATTGATGATTACAGGTTGGTCTTTCGTAATTATGATGACCATGATGGGTATTATATCATTAGCAGGTATTGTGGTAAATAACGGTGTTGTGCTATTAGACTACACCCAAATACTTATAGACCGTAGAAAAGTAACTTTAGATTTAGATGACAAAGATTTACTACCAATGAAGGATGCTACTGAGGTTATAGTAAAAAGTGGTAAAGCCAGATTACGTCCTGTAATTTTAACAGCTATTACTACAGTTCTTGGATTAATACCATTGGCAATTGGATTGAATATAGATTTCTTCTCTTTGTTTACAGAGTTTGATCCAAAAATATATATGGGAGGCGATAATGTTGTTTTCTGGGGACCTCTTGCTTGGACCGTAATCTTTGGATTAATCGTAGCAACCTTCCTAACCTTGATTATTGTACCCGTGTTATTTAATATTGTGTACAGAATTAAGACTGGCTTAAAAAGCCGTGGAGCAACTAAAAATAACTCCAAAGAACCAATGGAAACAGCTGCTTAATTTAAGAATATCAAATTAATAATAAAGACGATTCTAACGAGGACTATACTTCCTAGTTAGAATCGTCTTTATTTATACTCACTTAGGGAGGACTAATTAACCCAAACAGCATAAAATGTGTTTACTAAAGAATAGGAAGTACATATTTTATGATAATGAAATACGCCTAATAAACTTCTATGTTTAGCTTATAAACGTGTCTCTTAACTGGAAAAAGGGCATAAAAAAACCCACACTATATCGTGCAGGTTATATTTTAAAAAATACGATTGTTTAGTTCTTAACTACGGGAGCTATTTTTTTAGAATTTGAAACAGCAGCAATTCTATTGTTTGTAAAATTCACTTCTCTTACAGCATCACCTTCCCAGAACATCCATGTTCCAGTTTTAGCGCCTTTCGTATAATTACCAATTGCAATTTTATCTCCTTTATCATTGAACATCTTCCATTCCCCTTCCAGTTTTTCATTCAAAAAATAACCTTGTTGAGAAATTTCTCCATTCGCATGAAAATAAGTAGCCTTCACTTTATCCCCTTCTTTTTCAAACTTCGTTTCTACATCTTGTGCTATTGCTCCAAAAGAAAACGCCATCACCAAAATTAATACCCACTTTTTCATAACTATATACTTTTATTTAAACCTACTACTTTACATTAACGTTACAAATATATGATTATTTCGGGTTCAATCAATATTAAGCTAACTTTTTGTTTACATTAAATTTACATTGATAATTCAACTATTTATGAATCAATATTTTATGTTTTTTATTTTCAATCCATATAATGCTATCTACTTCCTATAAAACCACTCATTATTATATGCTTAATCGAATAGACTTCTTAAATTTGCCCCTTATTCAAAGAAGTTATCATGTACAGAAGTCATTCCTGCGGAGAGTTAAGAGAATCACATATACAAACAGCTGTAACCTTGTCTGGATGGGTATCCAAAACAAGAGATAAAGGTTTTGTAGTATGGGTAGATGTTCGTGATCGTTACGGCATAACTCAATTAGTATTTGATGCAGATAGAACAGCTCCAGAGTTATTGGAGAAAGCACGAAATTTAGGTCGTGAATTCGTCATACAAGTCAAAGGACAGGTAATTGAACGTACTTCTAAGAACGCAAACATAGCTACTGGTGATATAGAAGTATTAGTTGAAGAACTACTAGTTCTAAACGAATCTAAAACCCCTCCGTTTACCATAGAAAATGAAACGGATGGTGGAGAAGACCTGCGTATGAAATATCGGTATTTAGATATTCGTAGAAATCCAGTAAAGGACAACCTTATTTTTAGAAGCAAAGTGGCAATGGAGGTACGTAAGTATCTTTCTGAGCAAGAATTTATAGAAGTAGAAACCCCTTATTTAATTAAATCTACTCCAGAGGGCGCACGTGATTTTGTGGTTCCTAGCCGAATGAACGAAGGACAGTTCTACGCCCTACCCCAATCTCCACAAACCTTTAAGCAATTGCTTATGGTGGGCGGATTGGATAAGTATTTTCAAATTGTAAAATGCTTTAGAGACGAAGATTTAAGAGCAGACAGACAGCCAGAATTCACACAGATTGACTGTGAAATGGCATTTGTAGATCAGGAAGATATTTTAAACACTTTTGAAGGGCTAACAAAACATTTATTAAAAACCATTAAAGGAATAGACGTTGAAAGCTTTCCTAGAATGACCTACGATCAAGCTATGTCCAAATATGGAAACGACAAACCAGACATTCGTTTTGGAATGGAGTTTGGCGAGCTAAACACTGTAGCACAACACAAGGAATTTAATGTTTTTAATACCGCTGAGTTAGTAGTTGGTATTGCTGTACCAGGTGCAAACTCCTATACCCGTAAAGAAATTGACAAACTAATAGACTGGATAAGACGTCCTCAAGTAGGCGCCTTAGGAATGGTGTATTGCCGATATAATGAAGACGGAAGTTTTAAATCTTCTGTTGATAAATTCTATGACCAAGAAGATTTAGCAAAATGGGCAGAAGCTACAGGTGCTAAACCTGGAGATTTAATTTGCGTATTATCTGGCGATGCTAATAAAGTAAGAG
>CALHVP010000025.1 GCA_938038975.1 uncultured Maribacter sp.
GTCATATTAAAGACAGATTTTAGGTTGATGTCAATTACAGCATCAAAATCAGCCTCAGACATACGCATTAAAAGGTTATCCTTGGTAATACCAGCATTATTAATCAGCACATCAATAACTCCATCAAAGTCATTTAAGACTTCCGCAACCAAACTCTCCGCTTCTGTAAAACTAGCTGCGTTACTTTTATAGGCTTTCGCCTTCACTCCTTTAGCTGAAAGTTCTTTTTCCAAAGCTAAGGCAGGAGCTTCGCTAGAACTATACGTAAAGGCAACATTAGCTCCATGATCAGCAAAAACTTTAGCAATTCCCATTCCTATACCTCTACTTGCCCCGGTTATAATTACGTTCTTTCCTTCTAATAGTTTCATTCTTAGTTATTTTTGTAGTTGGTTTGTTATTAACATTTATGTAAGTCTAGTTATGTATTTTGAATGTAATCTATAGCTAAACTGAATCTTAAACAAAAAATCCATCGACCTAAAAGTAAGACCGATGGATTCATTTATCAAATGTAGTTTAAAAACTTTAACACAAAAAGTGAATTAACCCATCACTTCCTTTACTTTAAGACCTATCTCTGCTGGAGAATCTACAACGTGGATACCGCATTCTCTCATAATTCTCTTTTTTGCTTGTGCCGTGTCATCGCTGCCGCCAACAATTGCTCCTGCATGCCCCATAGTTCTACCTGCCGGTGCAGTTTCTCCTGCGATAAATCCAATGATAGGTTTCTTACTACCACTTTCTTTGTACCAATGAGCAGCATCTGCTTCTAATTGTCCGCCTATTTCACCAATCATAACAACACACTCAGTCTCTGGGTCATTTATTAGTAACTCAACAGCTTCTTTTGTAGTTGTTCCAATAATAGGATCTCCTCCAATACCTATTGCCGTAGTAATACCTAAACCTTGACGAACAACTTGATCCGCTGCCTCATATGTTAATGTTCCTGATTTTGAAACAATACCTATAGTTCCTTTTTTGAAAACAAACCCAGGCATGATTCCTACTTTAGCCTCTCCTGGAGTAATTACGCCAGGACAGTTAGGTCCAATAAGTCTACAATCCATATTCTTAATATAGTTTGCTGCCTTAACCATGTCTGCTATTGGAATACCTTCTGTAATTGTTATAATCACCTTGATACCTGCATTAGCTGCTTCCATAATTGCATCTGCCGCAAAAGCTGGCGGAACAAAAATGATAGTCGTATCTGCACCTACTTTATCAACGGCTTCGGATACAGTATTAAAAACAGGCTTTCCTAAATGCTCCTGGCCTCCTTTACCAGGTGTTACTCCACCAACAATGTTGGTTCCGTATTCTATCATCTGTTCGGCATGGAAAGTTCCTTCACTACCAGTAAATCCTTGTACAATTATTTTGGAATCTTTATTTACTAAAACACTCATACTGCTGTTGATTTTTATTTTTTACTATACAAAAATATAGGTTTGACAATGAATACTAAAGCATTCTTCTTCTTATTTACTCGATAATCGAGATTTAATTACTCTTAGGCTTAACTCAAAGTATTAAGGTTGGTTATTTTTTTATTAAGTGCTAAGGCAGTTTAGCATCCATCCTTTTAATTAGTTCAGGAATTTTCTTAACATAAGCTAATTGCTTTAGTTTTTCCCTTGATTCTTCTATAGGTGTGCCAAAGTAGCTTTTACCACCTGCTACAGACTTAGTAACACCGGTCTGACCCATAATTACCGCTTTCTTTCCAATTGTGATTCCGCTATTGGTTCCAACTTGTCCCCATAGGGTAACCTCATCTTCAATGATAACACAACCAGCAATGCCCGTCTGTGAGGCGATTAGGCATTTTTCACCTATGATGGTATCATGTCCCACATGAACTTGATTATCTAGTTTTGTTCCAGCACCAATGGTGGTATCACCTGTAACCCCTTTATCAATAGTACACAAGGCTCCTATATCAACATTATTCTTAATGACTACACGACCCCCGGAAAGTAATTTATCATAACCTTCCGCCCTATTTTTGTAGTAAAAAGCGTCTCCGCCTAAAATACTACCAGCATGTATAGTTACCCCGTTCCCTATAACACAGTTATCATAAATACTAACATTAGAATGAATGATACAATTATCACCTATCTCTACATTATGTCCAATAAATGAATTGGGCTGTATAATAGTATTTTTACCTATAATAGCAGAATCGAAAATTGTATTATTTGCAGGCTTAAAAGGCTTAAAAGGCTTAAAAAAAGTAGTTAAGGTATTAAAATCTCTAAACGGATCGTCAGAAATAAGCAATGCTTTACCCTCTGGACACGATACCTCTTTATTTATTAAAATTATAGTTGCTTTAGAATTAAGCGCTTTATCATAGTACTTTGGATGGTCTACAAAAACGATATCTCCATTTTCAACAACATGAATTTCATTCATACCAAAAACCGGGAATTCATCAGCACCCACATATGTGCAACCAATGATTTCCGCTATCTGTTTTAAAGAAAAAGTAGTTGGAAACTTCAATATTATTCTTTTACGCGCTCCATATAAGAACCGTTAGAGGTATCTACTTTAATTTTATCGCCCTCGTTAATAAATAAAGGTACGTTGACTTCAGCACCAGTTTCTACCTTTGCAGGCTTGGTAGCATTGGTAGCTGTGTTTCCTTTAATACCTGGCTCGGTGTATGTTATTTCTAAAACAACACTAGCGGGCATGTCTACGGATAAAGGCAAACTATCTTCTGTGTTGAACATGATTTTTACAATTTCCCCTTCTTTTAAAAGCCCAGGAGCATCCAAAGCACTTTCTTCTAGTGTTATTTGGTTATAATCATCGGTATTCATAAAGTGGTAGGTTTCTCCTTCAGGATACAAATATTGATAGGAACGTGTTTCTACACGAACATCCTCAATTTTATGACCAGCAGAAAAGGTATTATCCAACACTTTACCAGAAGAAACACTTTTTAACTTTGTTCTTACGAATGCAGGTCCTTTTCCAGGTTTAACATGTTGAAAATCAATTATTTTATAAATATCATTATTGTACCGTATACAAAGTCCTTTTCTAATATCTGAAGTTGATGCCATTTAATGTTGTTGGTTTAATGTGAAAATATGGATTGTTTTAATTACTAAAATAACCTTTCATGATTCCTCTTTGAGAATCTCTAATAAACTGAAGGATTTCATCACGCTCTGGGGTTGCTTCCATTTCAGCCTCAATAATTTGAACGGCCTGCGTATTATTATAGTTTTTTTGATAAAGTATTCTGTAAATATTTTGAACCTCTCTAATTTTATCTGATTGAAAACCTCTTCTTCTTAATCCTACAGAGTTAATACCCACATAGGAAAGTGGTTCACGAGCTGCCTTAACATATGGCGGAACATCTTTACGTACCAATGAACCTCCAGTAACAAAAGCATGTTGTCCTATAGATACAAACTGATGAACAGCAACAAGACCTGCTAAAATTACATTATCACCCACAGTTACATGTCCTGCTAAGGTGGAGTTGTTTGAGAAAATACAGTTATCACCTACTAAGCAATCATGGGCCACATGGCAATACGCCATAATTAAACAGTTCTTTCCAATGATTGTTTTCATTCTATCAGAAGTTCCTTTGTGTATAGTTGCACATTCACGAATGGTGGTATTGTCTCCTATTTCTACAGTGGTCTCCTCATTGTCATATTTAAGATCTTGAGGAGGTGCGGAAATTACAGCACCAGGAAATATATTACAATTTTTTCCAATTCTAGCACCTTCCATAATGGTTACGTTGGAGCCAATCCAAGTACCATCACCTATAATTACATTATTGTGAATGGTCGTAAATGGTTCCACAACAACATTTTTTGAAATTTTTGCACCAGGGTGTATATAAGCCAATGGCTGATTCATACTATGTTCTTTTAACTATTTGCGCCATCATTTCGGCTTCACTTACCAACTTATCATTCGCATAAGCATACGCTTGCATATGACAAATACCTCTTCTAATTGGAGTTATTAAACTACAATGAAATATTAGTGTATCCCCCGGTAAAACGGGTTTTTTAAATTTAACCTTATCTATTTTCATAAATAATGTCAAGTAATTTTCTGGATCAGGAACTGTACTTAAAACTAAAATACCTCCTGTCTGCGCCATTGCCTCTACTTGAAGCACTCCAGGCATAACAGGGGCTCCAGGAAAATGACCAACAAAAAACGGTTCGTTCATTGTTACATTTTTCATTCCAACTACATGATTTTCTGTTAGCTCAAGAATACGATCAATCAAAAGAAACGGAGGTCTATGGGGTAGCATAGCCATAATCTGATGAATATCCATCAACGGTGGCAAGCTTAAATCATACTTAGGCACATTATTCCTTTTTTCCAACTTAATAATATTGGAGAGTTTTTTTGCAAACTGAGTGTTTACATAATGACCTGGCTTGTTTGCAATTACCTTACCTTGAATCCTAGTGCCCGTTAATGCCAAATCTCCTATTACGTCTAACAACTTATGTCTTGCTGCTTCATTGGGTTGGTGAAGCGTAAGGTTATCTAATATCCCGTTTGGTTTTACAGAAAGTTTCTTTTTATTAAAAGCTTTCTCCAATTTTTTCATGGTTTCCTCAGAAATCTCTTTATCAACGTAAACAATAGCGTTATTAAGATCTCCTCCTTTAATAAGTCCGTTCTCTAATAGCATTTCTAGTTCATGAAGAAAGCTAAAGGTTCTAGCATCTGCAATTTCAGCCTTAAAATCGGAAAGCTTTTCTAAAGTTGCATTTTGAGTGCCAAGTACTTTGGTACCAAAATCTACCATAGTGGTTATTTGATACTCGTCTGATGGTATGATAGTAATTTCACTACCTGTTGCTTCATCCTTATAGGTAATAACATCTTTTACCACATAAATAGCACGAGTTGCCTCTTGCTCTACGATACCTGCATTTTCAAGTGCTTCTACGAAAAACTTAGAAGAACCATCCATAATGGGTGGTTCTGGTGCATCTAGCTCAATAAGTACATTATCAATTTCAAGCCCTACTAAAGCGGCAAGAACATGTTCAGATGTTTGTATCTTAACCCCTCTTTTTTCTAGATTGGTTCCTCTTTGTGTATTAATAACATAATTGGCATCGGCCTCAATAATTGGCTCCCCTTCTAAATCCACTCGTTTAAAAGCATATCCATGGTTTTCACCTGCTGGCAAAAACTTAATAGTAACGTTTGCACCCGTATGCAAACCAACACCCGTTAAGGAAACTTCTTTCCCTATAGTACGTTGTTTATCTGTTGTTGACTTCATCTTCAATCCTTTTTTTCCAGGTTGTCTAATCTGTTAATTATTCTTGGTAGGTTCTTAAAATGAACGTATGACTTGTTGTAATCTCCATAATTTAATGCAGGTGATCCTTGTAGTACTTCGTTATCCTTAACGTTTCTTCCTATTCCAGATTGAGCCTGTATTTTCACATGGTCCCCTATTACTATGTGCCCAACTATTCCTACTTGGCCACCAATCATACAATATTTTCCAATTTTTGTAGAACCGGCTATTCCCGTTTGTGCTGCAATTACAGTGTGCTGCCCTATTTCTACATTATGAGCAATCTGTATTTGATTATCTAATTTTACTCCTTTCCTTAGGATTGTAGAACCTAGGGTTGCACGATCAATAGTAGTACCCGCACCAACATCTACATTATCTTCTAGTATCACGTTACCAATTTGAGGCACCTTGGTAAACTCTCCTTTTTGGTTAGGTGCAAAACCAAAACCATCTGCCCCTAGTACCGCACCGCTATGAATGACACAATCGTTTCCAATAATAGTTTCGGAATAAATTTTTGCACCGGAGAAAACCGTAACATCATTACCAATCTTTACATTGTCTCCAATATAAACATTAGGGTAAATTTTAACGTTATTACCTAGAGACACATGGTTACCTAAATAGGTAAATGCTCCTAAATAAAGATTATCTCCGTACGTAGCAGTGTCTGCCTTAAATACGGGTGATTCTATACCAACTTTATTGTTTTTTACTTCGTTGTAATATTCTAAAAGTTTTGAGAAAGATTCATAGGCATCTTCTACTTTTATAAGTGTTGTAGTGAACTCTTGTTCTGGTACAAAGTCCTTATTTACAATAGTAATAGATGCTTTTGTGTTATATATAAAAGGAGTGTATTTTGGATTAGCCAAAAATGTTAGGGAACCGCTCTCCCCTTCCTCTATTTTTGCAAGTTTATGAACGGCCACATCTGGGTTTCCCTGTACTTCGCCCTCTAAAATACCTGCAATTTGACCTGCTGTAAATACCATGAGCACAAAAGTAAGAAAAATAGTTAAACGGCATCTTTGGGGTAGCAGATATAATATTTGGTTACCGTTTTAGATAAAGCGTTTAAATTTAGATGATCAGATAGCTTTGCAACATCTACTATTTTGCCATTCTTTTTTAGGATATTTATATTCTGATCGTAGCGGTCATAGGCTTTGTTCTCCAATTTTCCCTTAAAAACAAAATAACTTGTTTCTTCATCCGTTAGGTTAAAAGCTTTTTTGGTTTCCAAAAATTTATCTTCAAACCGCTTTTGGGATATGGGCTCTTTTTTAATTTTAATATGTAATAATCGCCTATTCAAAATCTTTTTACAAAGTTCAGATAACACAAAATCACCATCGTTCTGCCATTCCTTTATCGCAGAAAGAATGTCAGTATCATCTAGCTGCGCAAATATCTCAAGCGTTTCAGTAGTAAAACTATCCTTGTTAACAGCATTGTTTAAAAAGAAGGTAAGTGATGTGCTAGCATTTAATTTTGTTCCTTTTGCTATAAGAAAACGTGCTCTCTTTAGAATACTTATTAGTAATTGTTCCGCTACAACACTTGTTTTATGCAAGTACGCTTGCCAATACATAAAACGACGCGCCATTAAGAATTTTTCTACAGAATAGATACCCTTCTCTTCTACCACTAAATTACCATCTACTACATTCAACATGGTAATAAGTCTATCCGAATTCGTATTCCCTTCGGCTACTCCAGAATAAAAACTATCCCGCTTTAAATAGTCTAAACGATCTATATCTAGTTGACTGCTTACCAATTGGTTTAAGAACCTTTTTGAGTGCTTACCAGTAAATATAGATAAGGCTTCCGTTAAACTTCCGTTAAATAGCGTATTCAATTCCTTCATAAATTGAATTGAAATATACTCATGACTTACGCCTTCTACTATACTATGCTCCATAGCATGAGAAAAAGGACCATGCCCAATATCATGTAATAAAATAGCACAAAGTAAGCCTTGTTCCTCCTCATCTAAAATAGCAATACCCTTAAAACGAAGTACTTGCACCGCTTTTTGCATTAAATGAACACAACCCAATGCATGATGAAAACGTGTGTGATGCGCACCAGGATACACCAAATAAGAAAGACCCATTTGAGATATTCTTCGCAGTCTTTGAAAATATGGATGCGCTATAAGGTCGAAAATAAGTGCATTCGGGATTCTAATAAATCCGTAAATTGGGTCATTGAATATTTTAAGTTTATTCGCTTTGGACAAGATGAATAGTTTTAAATAGAGCTTCAAAGTTATGCATTTGTAATAAGAAGTACACCTACAACAATAAAGTTCAAGTCAATAACTAGTAATAGAAAAATTGCTTTTTTTTAATAGCACATACAAAAAATGAATAAAATAAAAATACTGTGGGTAGATGACGAAATAGACCTACTAAAACCGCATATCATATTTTTAGAAGGTAAAGGCTATGAAGTCATAACATCACAAAGTGGACAAGAAGCATTAGATGAATTAGTAGAAACTAGAGTGGATATTGTTTTTTTAGATGAAAACATGCCTGGCATATCTGGCTTAGAAACTTTAAATGAAATCAAAATTATGGATATCACCATCCCCGTAGTTATGATTACCAAAAGCGAAGAAGAGTTTATAATGGAGGAAGCAATTGGGTCTAAAATTGCTGATTATTTAATAAAACCGGTAAACCCAAATCAAATATTACTTTCGCTTAAAAAGAATCTAGATCATTCCCGTTTAGTATCAGAGAAAACGACAAGCAATTACCAACAAGAGTTTCGAAAAATCGCCATGGATCTCTCTATGGTTAATTCCTATGATGAGTGGATAGAGCTTTACAAAAAGCTTATTTATTGGGAATTGCAATTAGAACAGATAGAAGATAGTGGGATGTTTGAAATTTTAGAATCCCAAAAAGTAGAGGCTAATAACCAATTTGGTAAATATGTAGAAAAAAATTATCAAGATTGGTTTACAGATAGCGATGCTCCAGTACTTTCCCACACACTATTTAAAAAGTGGATTGGCCCAGAGATTAAGAATACGAAAACCCTTTTGGTTGTAGTAGATAATTTAAGGTACGATCAATGGTACGCTTTCGAGGATACCGTAAATACGTTTTATAAAAAGCAAAAGGAAAAGAGCTATTTCAGTATTTTACCTACCGCTACTCAGTACGCAAGAAATGCCATATTTTCTGGTCTAACACCTCTAGATATGGAAAAGAAATATCCAGACTGGTGGAAAAATGACACGGAGGAAGGCGGTAAGAATTTATTTGAAAATAAATTTCTTGGAGAACAACTTAAACGACTAGGGTTAGATATTACCTGGGATTACCATAAAATTAGTAGCCTAAAACAAGGTAAACATTTATCACAGAATTTCAAGTCGCAAAAGGATAATGACCTAACGGTTATTGTGTATAATTTTGTAGATATGCTTTCCCATTCCAAAACGGAGATGGAAGTCATAAAAGAATTGGCATCCAACGATAAAGCCTACCGTTCACTTACCCAAAGTTGGTTTAAAAATTCGCCCTTGCTGGAAATTATTCAACAGGCACAACAGATGGGGATGAAATTGATTATCACCACTGATCACGGTACAATAAACGTAAAATCGCCCTCTAAAGTAGTGGGTGACCGAGAAACTAGTGCTAATTTACGTTACAAGACAGGCAGGAGCCTTACTTACAATGATAGTGACGTATTAGCAGCCAAGGATCCTAAAAACATTTATTTGCCTAGCATAAATATGAGTAGTTCCTATATTTTTGCCAAAAATGATTTGTTTTTCGCCTATCCTAATAACTATAACCACTATGTTAGTTATTATAGGAATACCTACCAGCATGGTGGTGTGTCTTTAGAAGAAATGATTATTCCTTTTGTGGTATTGGAGCCTAAATAAAGATTAAGCAATATAAATACTAATGAAAATAAAGATGCATTTGTTTTTATTTTCTTGCCAATGACTGACCAAATTGCTCTCCAAATTCAAAAGCTGCCACTGCTAATAGTAGACATAAGCTACAGATAATGACTATAGCCCAATATGTACCAATTTGAACACCTAAAAATGTCATACTTTTTCTCATAAACAAATAATTTATTTAAATATACTAGTAAATTTACAGTATTAGAATCTCAAAGTTAAAACTTAAAGATGATTCATTAAATGGAATCTATTACATACACTCAAAGTCAACTACAAGA
>CALHVP010000026.1 GCA_938038975.1 uncultured Maribacter sp.
AAGACGGCAGTATGTTCTTATAGGTGCTATTGTTATGGGGATATCCTTTTCCATTATGTGGCAATTATACCTAGATAGCGGTGTCGATTATAACTTCGCATATTTTATGTTTTGGTCTTTCATTTTTTATTTAGGGCTTACTATTTTTAGTGTACCATACGTAGCTATGGGTTATGAGATGAGTGATGATTTTCATGAACGTACAAATATTATGGCTATCGCACAATGGATAGGTCAATGGGCTTGGGTAATTGCACCTTGGTTTTGGGTTATTATGTATATGAATGGTGATGATGGCTGGTTTGAAACAGCTGAAGAAGCAACCAGAACATTAGCGATATGGGTTGGTATTATTTTAATGTTTGTAGCAATGATTCCTGCTATATTTATAAAGAGTAAATCTACTTTAGATGAAGATTATGCAGATCTTTCGTTAGGTAATATAAAAGGTAGTTTTAATGAAATTAAACTAGGATTTAGAGAGGCTTTAAAAATTAAACCTTTCCGCAAATTATGTATTTCAACATTTCTAATTTTTAATGCCTTTAATACGGTAGCAACATTTACATTTTTTGTAATTGTATACCAATTATTTAATGGAGATGCAGAAGCCGCTAATGCGGGTTATTGGCCTTCTTTATTTGGTTGTTTAGGAGCTTTGTCTACAACATTTATTGTAATTCCTATTGTGACGTGGATGTCTAAGAAGTTAGGAAAGAAAAATGCATTTATTTGGTCTCAAGGAATTTCTATAATAGGATATGTCCTACTATGGTTTTTATTAATACCAGGGAAACCATATATGTTTATTTTTGCGCTACCATTCTTTTCTTTTGGTATTGGAAGTTTATTTACATTAATGATGTCAATGACATCTGATGTTATAGATTTAGATGAGTTAAATACAGGAAAACGAAGAGAAGGTATTTTTGGTGCAATATACTGGTGGATGGTGAAATTTGGTTTTGCGATTGCGGGTGCTTTAAGTGGTGTTATTCTATCTGTTATTGGTTTCCAAGAAGGTATTCCTACTACAGAGCAAGAAGGAGCCATTATTGGTTTACGGGCATTCTTTTCTGGTTTACCTATTGTTGGTACTTTATTGGCAATGTATATTATGAGAGATTATGATATAACAGAAAAGCGCGCATTAGAAATAAGTGCAGAACTTGCAAATAGAAAAATTAAGAAGAAAGTAAAAGAAACGTCATCGGCTTATGGAGCGGGTCACTTATTGTCTTTAATCAATACTATTAAGTTAGAAGATTATAGTGCCGTAGACGTGTCGCATAACGATTTAGAGCAGATTACAAACCTGCATAAAAACGCACTAAAAAACGGCTTGTCTGGTCTATGTTTTAGCCCATATGTTGAAGGCCAAGATGCTGGTGATATACTTTCTCAAGAGCAGATCCGACGTCGTATGAAAATAATTGCACCATACACTGAATGGGTACGTTCATTTGCATGTACAGAAGGTAATGAGCTTATTCCTGTTGCAGGACATGAAGCTAATAAAAAAGTTTTAGTTGGAGCTTGGATTAGTGAAGACAGAGAGCGTAACGAACGAGAAATTGAAAATCTTATTTCACTTGCCAAAAAAGGATTAGTAGATATGGCAGCAGTTGGTAATGAAGTGCTTTTACGTGGAGATATTTCTGAGGAAGAATTAATAGTTTATATTAACAGAGTAAAAGACGGTCTTAAAGGACTTAATATTAAAGTGGGCTATGTAGATACTTATTATGAGTACTACCAAAGACCCAATTTAGTTGAATCTTGTGATGTTATATTGGCAAACTGCTACCCGTTTTGGGAAGGTTTTGCAATTGAAGATGCATTAACTCACCTAAGACAAATGCATAGCGTAACTAAAAAGGTTGCAAACGGTAAAGAAATTATTATTGCAGAAACAGGTTGGCCAAGTCAAGGAGAATCTGTTTTAGATGCACACCCATCTAAATTAAATGCCATGAAATATTTCGTACAAACACAAGATTGGGCAACAAAAGAAGGAGTGCAAATGTTCCATTTCTCATCTTTTGATGAATCTTGGAAAGTAAGAGTTGAAGGAGAACTTGGAGCGCGATGGGGAATTTGGGATAAAGATGAAAATTTAAAACATAACTAAAATGTCATATAGAGACGAAGATTATCATTTATACGAAGGTGTAAATTTCACGGAACATTCAGGGATTGATTTTGGGGATTATTCAGCTGAAGATTTAAGAAAACTATGGCGTGCTACACTCAAAAAAGGAATGCATGGGATATGTTTTAGTATGTACGAAGATGGTCAAGAGCCAGGAGATACTATAACAGAAGCACAAGTAGAAAGACGAATAAAAATCCTTAAACCACATTCAAAATGGGTGCGCTCGTTTTCTTGTATAGAAGGTAATGAGCATATCCCTCGATTAGCAAAAAAGCATGGTATGAAAACCATGGTTGGCGCATGGTTAGGAGATGACCTGGAAGATAACGAAAAAGAAATTGAAGGTTTAATCCAATTGGCTAAAGAAGGTGTTGTAGATATTGCTGCCGTCGGTAA
>CALHVP010000027.1 GCA_938038975.1 uncultured Maribacter sp.
GCAGATGAAGTGCTAAAAGCTTTTGATATATACACAAGGCCTTCGCCTGTAAAGAAGTGTCATCTGTGGTTGTGATGTTCAATTGAGTAAACGCATATCCATCGCATAAAAGTTCAGGATTGCTAATTTCAAATTTATCTGCTGGTCTTGTAATATTGTTTTCACTTGTGCTATAAAATGCCAGAGCATTTTGTGCAAGTAAGTCAAATAGGGTAGGGCGGTATTCGTTAGAGCTTTTTTGCTGATGTAAAATAGCATCGAATTCGGATATTTGAGTTGTTTTTAGTTTGGATTCATTTTCCAAAGAAGCTTCAAAATGTACAGTAATTTCATTGAAAAGGGTAGTCAAATCCCATGTTCTAAAATCTGTAGCGTCTACCTTAACATCAGTTTTTGTTCTGTTGTAGAATTGATATCTGTTTTGCTGAAAAAATTGCCAATACAAATTAGCCAAATAGCTTTCTAGCATATTTTTGGTAGGAAACTCTGCGTTCGCTATTTCTTGTTTAAAATCATTTACTATTTTAAGCTGAGCATCTTCTTCTAATGTCATGGAATACTTAGAAGTATAGAGTAAAGCTTTTACAGTTTGTGGCGAACTCTTTTCTTGCCTAGCTTTATCAGATATAATCGTAACTATTTTTAAGGCAGATTTTGTTAACCTATCTCTTTCCAATTCTTCTACTTGTTGCCAGAGCGCTTCAAAAGATTCATTATTTTTTTGCGATTGTGCCATTTGAGAAAATAGGATTATCGTTATAAGTGTTACAATATGTTTCATTCTAAAATGATTAGGGTATACGCATTACTAACTACTGTTTAAGGTTACAGCGCATATGATTTCAAAGTTACGTACAAAGATGTATCCAAAAACCCCTATAAACAATGAAAAGTGAGTGAACTAGTGTTTTGGGTTAGGTAATCCTAGGTTTGGTTCGCCCAGTTGTAAACTTCAATAATTTTCTGGTTTCAAATAAAAGCCAAATTGCAAACCTGGGCTTTATAATGATTTTAGCAAACCCCCATCAATTGGAATCTGCGTGCCGGTAATATACGCAGCATTATCAGACGCTAGAAAAGCAACTAAATATCCATACTCTTTAGGTTTGCCAATACGTTTTAGAGGCACTCTGGATTTCATATCTGAGCGTATTTCACTTTTGGAAACACCCAACTGCTTAGCTTTTGTTGCATTCAACTGTTTAATGCGTTCCGTATCAAAATATCCAGTAAGAATACTGTTAACTGTTATTTGTTTTTCACCCACATCTGTTGCTAATGACTTTGCCCATGTTACTAAACTTGCTCGTATAGAATTTGATAAAGCTAAATAGGATAAGGGCTCTTTTACTGTAACGGAGGCTACATTAATAACCCGGCCCCATCTATTTTTAATCATCTGTTCTAACGCCAATTCTGTGGTAAAAACAACAGTTTTAAAAAGTAGGTTAAACGCATCCTGGTAATCCTCCACTTTTTTCTCTAAGGAATTTCCTGCGGATGGACCTTGTGTATTGTTCACCAGGATATCTACAGTATTGGATTCAAAATATTTGCAAATACACTTTTTGTATCCTTCATAGTCAGAAAAATCTACAACTAGGTATTGATGTGATTGCCAACTAGAGGTAGCCAATTCAGCCAAAACAGACTTTAATTTGTCTTCATTTCTGGCCATTACCGTTACACTGGCACCACTTGCTGCCAATTGTTGCGCTATGGCTTTACCTATACCGCCACTACTTCCGCCAACTAGGGCTTTTTTGCCCAAAAGAGATATTTCCATTTCGATATTGTTTTTTGCTTTAACCTAGGATTTGCAAGGATTAGATTCAATGTAGCCACTTTTGACTACACAATGTCTTTTTACCATTCAAGCAGGTATTCTTTTTACACATCCTAATTAGGCTTCCCCCTTTGGGGGCTAGGGGGCTTTATTTATATTCTTCCCTAGCGGGACTAAAAACATCTAATAGTTTACAGTCCGTTAAGGCTTTACCACTATGTTTTTGGTGTGCGGAAATAACTACGATATCTCCTGGGTGATAAATTTTTGTTGTGCCATCTAGCGTGAATTGGAACTTACCCTCCATAACATGCATAATCTGCTCGTTCAGATGTGAATGTTCTGGAACTTCAGCGTTTTTATTTACTGTCCAGAACGCTATAGTCATCGTTTCTGAGTGCACTAGTTTACCATGGTAACCAGGCATTATTTCTTTTGATGTTATGGTAGAAAGGTTTAATAACATAAGTTATGTTTTATGGACTAAGATAATTATAATGTCACTCTTTTCCATGCTGGATTCAATTCTTATCTTTGTTCACTAAATTAACTTCATGCAAATTCATTTTATTGCCATTGGGGGCAGCGCCATGCACAATTTGGCTTTGGCCTTGAAACATAAAGGATATATAATTACAGGTAGTGACGATGTTATTTTTGAACCTTCAAAAAGTAGACTAGACAAGCAGGATTTACTACCAGAGACTTTTGGCTGGTATCCAGATAAAATACATTCCGGTTTAGATGCTATTGTTTTAGGAATGCATGCAAAAGCGGATAACCCTGAATTGCTTAAAGCTCAAGAACTGGGATTGACAATTTATTCATATCCTGAATTTCTTTATGAGCAATCCAAGAATAAAACGCGAGTTGTTATAGGCGGTAGTCATGGTAAAACAACTATAACCTCTATGATTCTTCATGTACTTAATTTTCATGGTCGTGAGGTAGATTATATGGTAGGTGCTCAATTAGATGGTTTTGATCGTATGGTGCACCTAACAGAAGAAAATGATTTTATAGTGTTGGAGGGTGATGAATAT
>CALHVP010000028.1 GCA_938038975.1 uncultured Maribacter sp.
TTACGCGAGGCAAAAATGAATTTTCAACGACCTTAGTAGATGATAGAGATAACTCATATTTGTATAATCCGTCTCGTGTAAATCAAATTAACCCAAATGTCCAATGGGCTATTCAACCCTTACTAGGGCGTAATGAAAATGCAGAAGGTTTTTCAGATTTTACAGCTGGTTTAACTCCAGATGTTCAACTGAAAGAAGATTTACAAAACCTTGGAGCCTTAGGAGACCAAAACGAGCCCTTATTAGCTAGGGCAATACAAGAAATAACGAATAGCACAGGTAAACGAGATTTTACTGTTAAAATGCCTGCAAATATTATGAGTAGCTCCAAACTATTTGGGCCTTTGAGCGACAGGATGATAGATGATACGCACTACCAAGAATAAAAAGTAAAAAGGAGCATGGTTTAAATGCTCCTTTTTTTTATACTATTAAGAAAGCGTGTTAAAATTCAAATGCTCCATTAAAATAAACTCCTCCAGGAATTATAGAAACGGCCAAGGAAGAACTCAAGGTATTTGATGTAAGGTCATAAATTTCTAATGAACCATTACTCGCAAAATCCTTAGCGTCTACTCCATATAAGTTTCCATTATTAGCCGTCATATCGTAAAATGCTACACCTGAAATAATAGCTGTACTAGGTAAAGTTGTATCTGCTACATTCATACTAAAAACATTCCCAGCCATTAAATAGTATAATTGATTATTGTCTATTGACAGAAATCCTGGGTGCTCTGTTTGTGCAAATTCCAGTGTTTCAACAACAGTATTAGTGCCTACATCTATTTTATCCAATTGACCTGCTGTTTCATCACCAGTCCATGAAGGATTACCGCCAGAAAGAACCCACAACGAGCCATCTGCTAACTGCATTGAATTTGGCCTATTCGCCACGGTTATAGGACTCTCAACACTATTGGTACTTGCATTTATAACACTAACAATGTTATTCTGACCAAAACCACCTTGGTGCGCAACATAAATAGTATTGTCATTTGAAACTATCCATTCTGGACCTTCTGGAACAGACAATGTGTTTTCGACAGTATAGGTACTCAAATCAACTATAGCGATAAAATCATCCAAAGCATCTGTGCCATCGCCCCAATTACTAACATAACCTTTCCCGTTTGAAAATGCCATATACCTTGGATTTAAAAGTCCCGTAGAAATTGTAGCTACCGATGCAAAAGTATATCTATTTACAACTTCGATTTTTTGTGAATTGTTTACCACTATAAATGCTAAATTCCCATTAAATGCCATACTCTGAGCTATATCTCCTAACGGTACATCATTTGTTTCTGTGAAAATAGAATTAGTCGTGTTTGCTAAGTCTTCAGATATAAATGAAACAGATGCATTACCAGCAAAGAAATTACCCTCGTTCAGCACTAAAATACCATTCTCATAAGCAAAGGAATCATTATCGGTAATCGTCAACGTAACAGCACGGCTTGGAAGGCCAAATTCATATGAGCCATCCACCATACCATCCAAATCTGTAATATTTACAGTTAATTCTTTATTTGGTTCAACTTCATCATTATCAATTAAAACAATGTTTTGACTTACCTGCTGTTCTCCAGCCATAAGCAATATACGCCCAGGTAAAGACTCATAGTCATCACCTGCTACAGCTGAACCTGTTACCTCATAAATGAATTCAACATCATTTGAAAAAGCTTTACTAGCAGTAAAAGTAACCGCAATTATTCCGTCGCCTTCCGTATAGGTTTCTTGTACAGAGGATACTTCCAAATTAGTAAATACCTCAGGGCTATCATCATCAGTACACCCTGTAAATAACAATCCAGCTAAAGCTGTCATCAATAAAATTCTTTTTACTCTCATGTTTAAAAATTTAAAACTAATTGGGTTTGAATATTTCTATTTGGCATCGGTCGTAAGGCGATATTTTCGTAATAGGTATTAAAAAGATTGTTTATGGTTATACCAATACGGTATTCTAATTTGTGTTTTGTAGAAAATGTATAGTTTATGCCAGTGTTAGCTACTTGATACCCCTCCAATTCACCACCAATAATGGAAACTTGACCGTTATACAAGTGCTGATAGAACATATTGAGTTTCGCAATACCATATGCGATGGATGAGTTTCCTCTATGAAAAGGGACATAACTCAACTGTTCTCCAGATGCTTTATCCTCCGATACGGTATACGCATAGTTTGCATTAAAGCGTATAACCTGATTTTTTCCAATAGATTTTTTAAAGGACACCTCACTTTCTAAGCCATATATCTGAACTTCATCTACATTATTAGGAGACCAAAACCCACTTGTATTTGGTAACCAACGTATCATATTCTCTGTTCGAATATAGTATGTGTTTAGATTAAAAATCAGTTCATTAAACTGAAAACTGTGACCTAAGTCTAATTGATAAGATTGCTCTGGAACAAGGTCTAGATTTCCACCAGGGGACCAATACGAATCATTAAAGGTTGGCATTCGAAAATTACGCGAGCCATTTAATTGTAACTGATACTTTTTGCTAAAGTCGTAGCTTCCATCCCAAGAAAGAACCAAAGGAGCACTAAAGTCAGACGATATATCTTGTCTTAAGCTAAAATTATATCGTGCCTTGTTATTTATAGTATGTTTCAACACTGCGGTTACGGCTGCATCATTCCGCTGTGGAGCGTCAAAATTACTACCCCGAGCACTATAATTAGTATATTCTAAATAGGAATTAATACGGAAGGCATTAGATAGTTCAAGGTCTACTGCATAACGTGCTAATAGTGTTGTTACTTCTCCTTCAGAAAACGAATCGGAATCTTTATTTTCAAAATACTTAAAACCTTCATAGAGATGTGCCAATTTTAACCTTCCTACCCCATTTTTAATAAAATTAGTCCATTCTAGTTGAGTTCTATGCTGATCATCGGTAAATCGACTCCTACCCTGCGCCACTAAATTCCCAGATAGGTTCCGATTCCCAATAAAACTCTGATGATATAGACGAAGAACATGTTTATCATTTATCACATATCCAGCATTAGCATTAAGATTTACATGTTCAAATTCACCATTGGTGTTTTCAGCATCTGTTTCTAGGTAGCGATAATTATTATCAGAACTGTTATAATTAACACCAACACTACTAGACCATTTCCCAGTTCCAAAACTTGAGCTCAAGTTGACACTACGGGTGTCAAAACTACCGTATCCAATAAACACTTGATGGTCTAGATGTTTTGTGAAATTTAAATCATTATTCAAATGAACAGATCCTCCTATTGCTCCGCTACCAAATTGCACACTTCCACCGCCACTTCGAATAGCTACCGAACTGTAATTAAATGGATTAATAGTGTTAAAATCTACTTGACCCGTAAGCTGAGAGTTTATATTGATACCATTCCAAATAACAGCAGTATGAGAGGCATTGGTTCCTCGAAATGCAGGAGATGAGACCATTCCCAAGCCATTTTCCTTAAAATACATATTTGAATTAAAGTTGAGAAGAGCTGTTAAGAAAAGTCCATTTCGCTTTATAGTACTATCCTTTAGTACTGTTACCTTATGACCATCCGCATAGCGATCTAGCCGAGTATCAGATACAACAACTTCCTCCAAGTGCAATAATGGCATATCTTGGGCAGAGGCTTGCCAAACAAATGGCAATAGGAACAGTATGGTGGACCTAAGGTTTCTCATCATTCAAACTTTTATCCCGAAAGCTTATTTTATTATGTTATGAATTTGGCAGGTCTCCTGGCTTACAATTTGTTCCTTAACCTTCCCACCTGTACTGGACTTAATCCAATAGCTCTTATTTAAAAGTATTCAACTTCTTTAAGAGGTACCGAAACAAGTTCGGCACAAGCAGTGGTATGAAGAAAGGACAACCCATCATTTATTTATGGGATACCGATGGTAATCGGTATATGTTTACAGTTGCGGGAACAGCTCCGGAATTCTTAGAAACTTATTTGAATTTAAAATACCGCCTTTGTATGCGTGTCATTAAAACTTCAAATTATTCTTAATCCACCGGATTCCCTTTTAATCACATAAAACCATTTCATGTGAACCTAAATTCACTGCGAAAGTAACTTAAATCTTAGGAATTCCATCATGGTTTATTATCCTTTTAGCAGCTAAACCAGTTAATTATATTAGAAAATGTCTCCTAAGAATCTAAGAAATAATGAAATACCAGCAATTATTAGGCTTCTAATTTTAATGATTTTGAATAAAACTAAGATATCATCAACCCATGAAAAATGACTTTTGTTACTTTGCAGTTCTAATTTGAGGGAAACCTATTATAAAACAGATTGTATTGAAACGTATTAACTTATTAATTTGCACTATAACTATCATCACCTTAACCTCTTGTAAGGAAAATAAAAAAGAGGTTGTTCCTACAGTAAACAATTATGATTCAACCGTATTATATGCTACTGGGTTCTCTATTACTAAGAATAGCGAATTTCCTGTCATAACTGTTTCAAATCCTTGGCCTAACGCTAAAAAAAGTTTTACCTATATTTTTATACCAAAGGAAAAACTAAAAACGAACGATTATCCAAAAGGAAACTATGATGCTATAATTGGCACCCCCGTTGAAAACCTTGTGGTTACCTCTACTACCCATATACCTGCACTGGAAACACTTGACGGTCTTGAAAAATTAAAAGGTTTTCCTGATACTAAATACATTTCATCTATGCCCGCTAGGCACTTAATTTCCGAAGGAAAAATAAAAGAATTAGGAAAAAATGAAAGCCTGAATACGGAGATGGTACTAGAAATGCAACCCGATGCCCTAGTAGGTTTTGCAATGGATAGTAAAAACACAACATACGAACTTATTCAAAAAGCTGGGATTCCTGTACTATATAATGGTGAATGGACAGAACAAACACCTTTGGGTAAAGCAGAGTGGATAAAATTCTTTGGAGTATTACTAGATAAACAAGAAGAAGCAGAACGTATTTTTAATCGTATTGCTAAAGACTATAATGAAGTAAAAGCATTAGCTCAGCAAGCCAAGAACAAACCAACTGTTCTTAGCGGAGCACTGTATAAAGATGTTTGGTATTTACCTGCAGGAGAAAGTTGGGCCGCACAATTTATAACCGATGCCAACGGTAATTACTTATGGTCTGGCACACAAGGTACCGGCAGCTTATCATTAAGTTTAGAAACGGTACTAGAGAAAGGACAAAATGCTGAATTTTGGGTGTCACCTTCGCAGTTTAAGGCGTACACAGAAATGTCTGAGGCCAATAATCATTATGGAGAGTTTGAAGCTTTTAAAAACAAACACGTATTTACATTTGCTGGAACCACGGGACCTACAGGTGGTTTATTATTTTATGAACTAGGACCGCAACGTCCAGATATTATCTTAAAAGATTTGGTTCATATTTTTCATCCAGAATTACTTCCTGAGCATACGCCATTCTTTTTTCAAGCATTAAAATGAAGATAAAAAACAACTCATACCGCGGCTGGTTTTTAATTTTATGTGCTGTGCTGTTGTTTACTATGGTTTTAAATATTAGCCTAGGTAGTGTTTCTATTCCTTTTGGCGCGACCTTAAACACGTTACTAGGACAAGATATTGACAACTCTTCTTGGAACTATATTATAATAGATTACAGACTTCCAAAAGCACTTACCGCAATTTTAGTAGGCGGTGGTCTGGCAGTAAGTGGACTGCTAATGCAGACACTTTTTAGAAACCCATTGGCAGGCCCGTTTGTATTAGGAATAAGCTCAGGTGCAAGTCTTGGTGCAGCGCTTTTACTTATGGGAGGCTCCTTACTTTCCGGAGCTACCGTTTTTAATATGGTAAACGATATATCATTAGCCATAGCGTCTAGTATAGGTAGTTTTTTGGTTTTAGCAGTAGTAATGCTCGTTGCTAATAAAATAAAAGATACTATGGCCTTATTAATTATCGGCCTTATGTTTGGCAGTATCACAGCAGCTATCGTAAGTGTTTTGGCCTATTTTTCTGATGCCGAACAACTACAACGCTTTGTGTTTTGGTCTTACGGATCTGTGGGGAATCTTTCGTGGTCTCAACTAGGTATTTTGGCAAGTAGTACTGTCACTGGTCTTTTACTTGCTATTCTTTCACTTAAAAGTCTTAACGCCTTTTTATTGGGAGAGAATTATGCAAAAAGTTTAGGTGTGGCTTTAAGAAAATCTAGATTATTGATTATTGTTGCTACTGGATTATTAGCAGGAAGTATAACAGCATTTGCAGGTCCAATTGCATTTATAGGACTTGCAGTCCCACACCTTACAAGACAATTGTTTCACACTATGGATCACCGCGTACTTTTACCTGCAGTGTTCTTGTATGGAGCTATTCTAATGTTACTTTGCGATACCATAGCTCAGTTACCTAACTCAGCAAGTGTATTGCCAATAAATGCAATTACATCTATTGTGGGGGCACCGGTGGTTATATGGTTATTGGTGAGAAAGAGAAAAATGATATTTTGAACTAAATGTGAGAGGTTAGAGGTTAGAGGTTAGAAGTTAGAAGTTAGAAAGCAAAAAAATGAAATGATAAAAGTCGAAAAAAACAAACTATAACATCATCAACAAAGAAACAACACATACCACGCTAAAATTAAGTAATCTGACTATTGGTTATACATCAAAGAAAGCTACCACGCCTATTGTTAGCGATATTTCTTTCGAACTTAACAAAGGTGAGCTTTGTGCTATTGTTGGAATAAATGGAGCTGGAAAATCTACACTTTTACGAACCTTAGGCAAAGTACAAGAAAAGCTATCCGGAAATATTCACTTAGATGATAAAGACCTGGAAAGCTATACTTCACTAGATTTAGCAGCACAACTTAGTGTTGTACTTACAGAATCAATTGCCTCAAAGAATCTAACCGTTGCAGAATTGTTAGCCTTAGGTAGGCTACCCTATACCAATTGGCTAGGAACACTAAGCCAACAAGATAAAACGCAAATAGAAAACTGTTTACAACAATTAGACTTAATAACATTACGAGACAAACAATGTCATGAATTAAGTGACGGTCAGTTACAACGCGTACTTATTGCTAGAGCCATGGTTCAAGACACACCAATAATTCTTCTAGACGAACCTACAACACATTTAGATTTATACCATAAAGTTCAAATTCTCAAATTACTCCAAAAATTAGCAAAGGAGCATCAAAAAACAATTCTGTTTACTACCCATGAAATTGATTTAGCAATTCAATTATGTGATAAGATTTTGATTCTAGACGGTGATACTAATCCTTTCGGACAACCTTGTGAACTAATAAAAAAAGGTGATTTTGACAGACTATTTCCTAGTGATATGATTCGATTTGATAGTGATACTGGTTCGTTTAAAGTAAAGAAATAGTTTAGTTTAATCTACAACCTCGACCTAAGGGTACAAGTATGCGTTCTAATGGAGGATTTCCACTCTAGAAAAAGGGGATTAAGGGGTGTGTAAAACGCTTGCCATTGTTCCAATCGCACGAATAGCTGAACCAATACCTCCCTCAGTCCCTTCGTATTAGGAGGGAAGCAAAAAACATAGTATCCATTCTATAACTGATAACACACAAAACACAAAACCCCTATCTTTACAGGGTTAAAAGCTACTATGGATTCTAGTTTTCTTTATTTGATTATAGCAATAATAGCTTTATGTATAGGCTCATTATTGGGAATCTATCTCCAAAAATTGAAAGCAAATACCTCAGAAAGTATTTGGAAAGAACGTGAGCAACAATGGAATAGCACTAGTATAGAATTAAAACATCGTTTAAATGAAGCTGACGAAGTAAAGAAACAATTACTTTTAGAAAAGGAATTCCTAGGACAAAAAGTAGTTAGGTTAGAAGGTCTCAATGATAATTTGAATCGACTAAATACAGAACAAAAACAAGAAACTGATAAGCTTCAAGAAAAATTTACAACCGAATTTGAAAATTTAGCTCATAAAATATTAGAACAAAACAGTTCCAAGTTTACCGAGCAAAACCAAAAAAACATTAAGCAGATTTTAAGTCCCTTACAAGAAAAAATTCAATTGTTTGAAAAGAAGGTTGAAGACACACAAAAAGAAAATATCACCATACATTCCGCTTTAAAAGAACAACTGTTACACCTTCAAAATCAGAATATTAAAATAACACAGGAAGCAGAAAACCTCACAAAGGCACTTAAAGGTGATAGTAAGATGCAGGGTAATTGGGGGGAATTGGTTTTGGAAAGAGTTCTAGAAAAATCCGGACTTGAAAAAGACCGTGAATACTTAGTACAACAATCGGTTCAACGAGAAGACGGCTCACGTGTATTACCAGATGTTATCATTAACCTTCCTGATGGCAAAAAGATGATTGTAGATTCTAAGGTTTCGCTAACAGATTACGAGCGTTATGTGAATGCTGAAGATGATTTAAAACCACAACATTTAAAAGACCACATTAGCTCTTTACGACGCCATGTAGATCAGCTTTCCTCCAAAAAATATGAAGACTTATATGCGATGGAAAGTCCTGACTTTGTACTCCTCTTTGTGCCAATCGAACCTGCATTTGCAGTAGCAATAAATCAAGATAACGCTCTGTATAACAAAGCATTTGAGCAAAATATAGTCATTGTCACCCCATCTACCTTATTAGCAACACTACGCACTATTGACAGTATGTGGAATAATGAAAAGCAGCAACGAAATGCTATAGAGATTGCAAGACAGGCTGGAGCTTTATATGATAAATTTGAAGGTTTTGTAACTGATTTAGATAAGGTGGGTAAAAAAATGGATGAGGCAAAAACCGAATACCATGGAGCTATGAATAAGCTCACCAATGGTCAGGGCAACATTATAACACGGATAGAAAAATTAAAAAAAATGGGTGCGAAAGCAAAAAAATCCATTCCAGAAAAATTATTAAATAAGGCACAAGAAGAAAACTTTGAAGCCCCAAATCAAAACTAATATATAATCGAGATGAAAAAAATACTAGTATTATTTATAGGAGCCGTTTTAGCTTTAATGGCTATCTATTATGCCTTTATCTACTTTGTCCCTTATAGTGAAGGGGTGCGTTCAGGAGAGCTTATAAAAATAAGTCATAAAGGTGTCATTGTTAAAACTTGGGAAGGAGAAATAAGCCAAGGTATCTCTGGTGCACAAATATTCACTTTTTCTGTTTTAGATAAGGATGCTAAAGTAATTCAGAAATTAAAAGAGTACCAAGGTCAGTATGTAAAGGTGAGCTATACAGAGCGTTACGCTACTTACTTTTGGCTTGGTGATACCAAATACTTTATAACTGACGTTAAACAGGAGAATTCTCCACATTTTAGAAACTAATGGAGAAGTATAAAAATGCAAATGATTCTAAGGTTTCTATTACAGAACTCATGCAACCCTCCCACTCTAATTTTGGCGGAAAGGTTCATGGTGGATATATCTTAAATTTAATGGACCAGATTGCCTTTGCCTGTGCAAGCAAGCATTCGCAAAGCTATTGTGTTACTGCATCTGTGAACAGAGTAGATTTTCTTAGTCCTGTAGAGGTTGGTGATTTACTCACTCTAAAAGGTTCTATTAATTATACAGGCAAAACTTCTATGGTAGTGGGTGTCAGGGTAGAGGCAGAAAATATAATAACTGGAAAAAAAAGGCACTGCAACTCGTCTTACTTTACCATGGTGGCTAAAGATGAAAAAGGTAAAAACCTAAAGGTACCAGGCCTTATTATAAAGGATAAAGAAGGTATGCGCCGCTTTGCTAGAAGCAAGGAACGTAAATTATCAGCTTTTAAGCGCGATTCTAAATACGACGCAAAGAACTTCAAAATTAAAGAGTATTCTGATTTTCTAAAAGATGAAAATATAAAGATAGATTTAAAGTAAGCTTGCTGCTGCTTCATCCATAAACCAAGTAAGCTTATCAGATTCTGGTGTTACAAAAGTTGCTGGATACGTTTTATACCCACCAAGTTTACCATGTATCTCTTTTACCTTTTCCGCTTTGGCATCTCCAGTAACTAAAAAGATGACTTCTTTCGCCTTATTGATAACTGTACCTGTAATGGATACTCGTTTTTGTCCAGAATCTGGATGCGTAGCTACGACACAATGATCATTCGCCTCCCATAACTCCATTTCATGCGGAAAGATAGAAGCGGTATGCCCATCATCTCCCATACCTAAAAGCACCAGATCAAATTGAGGAACATCTGCTACCCTATCCAAATTTATTTCTAATAAATTAGCATAACGCATAGCTTCGCCCATAGGTTGGTTTTCACCAAGTACGCGATGTATATTTTCCTTCGGTACATTAATTTTAGAGAACAGGTGGTCTTGAGTCATTTTAAAATTACTCTGTTCATCTGTCGGCGATACACAACGTTCATCACCCCAATAAAAATGGATTTGTGACCAATCTATAGTATCACCATAAGAATCTGCCAAAACGTCGAAAATTAGCTTAGGCGTACTACCTCCAGAAAGTGCTACATGAAACGTTCCATAATCTTTAACCAAGTTGGAGAAATAAGCAGAAAATTGTTCAGCCACCTCTTGCTTGTTCTTATATATTTTTGTTTTCATTATTAGTTTACCTAGTTACTAATTACACCATTAATTTTTACACGAACAGCTTAAAAGACTAGTCGATATTTTCTACAGACTACCTTGATACTTTTTACTTCGTTCTTTTTACTTCCTACCTCTTACTTATCACTTTCTAATTAATACTTTTTAATTAGTACTTCCTACTATGTACTTCTAACTTCCAACTATTTACCCTGCTCCTTCCTTCGTCGGATTGTGAAAATAGAAAAAAACTTTCTACAAAATAAAAACAGACCATGGCATGCACCATGGTTAATTCGACCAACTATTTACCCTGCTCCTTCCTTCGTCGGATTGTGAAAATAGGGTCTCATTAACATAGCACACAAAATCCTCCGTCATCGGTAAGGTTTGGTCCTGGGTTTCTCCAAGATCCAATACCATCTATTAGTTTATCTGCATTTTCTGGTCCCCAAACCCCTGACGCGTACCCATACATGCGTACATCTTTGCCATTTTTCCAATAGTCCAAAATTGGATCAACAAACTCCCAAGCAGCCTCTACTTCATCTGCTCGAGCATAAAGCGTAGCATCACCTTGCATAGCATCTAAGAGCAAACGTTCATAGGCTTGCATCACATGAGTTTCTGCTAAACTAGAGTAATAGAAATCTAAATTAGCACGCTCTACCTTGAAGCCTTGACCAGGAACTTTAACCCCAAATTTTACGAGTATTCCTTCATCTGGCTGTATACGGATAATCAATTTATTATCCTTGTTATGCATTCCTGTATCCTTAAAGATTTGATGGTGTGGAGATTTAAAATGAATGACTACTTCCGTAACCTTCGTGGGCATTCTTTTAGCCGTACGCACATAAAACGGAACGTCTTTCCAGCGCCAGTTATCTACAAAAAACTTTATAGCTGCATAGGTTTCTGTTAGAGAATCTTCGGCAACACCGTCTTCTTCTCGATATCCTTTTACCGTTTCTCCATCTACCTTAGAGCCAATGTACTGGGCACGTATAGTGTGGTCATGCAGAGTGGCCTCATCCTTCATAATTCGCAGCGATTTTAAAGCCTTTACTTTTTCGTTACGTATTTCCTCTGGTTGGTCACTAATTGGTGGCTCCATAACAATCAAAGACACAATTTGTAATAAATGGTTTTGAAACATATCCCGTAAAGCACCAGAAGAATCATAATAACCTCCTCTTTTCTCAACACCAACACTTTCCGCATTCGTTATTTCTACATGGTGTATATAATTTCTATTCCACAACGGCTCAAAAATGGTATTTGCAAAACGTGTAACCAATAGATTCTGTACGGTTTCTTTACCTAAGTAGTGATCTATTCTATATATCTGTTTTTCCTTAAAGTAGGTCTGTAAACCTTTATTCAGTGCTTTTGCTGTTTTAAGATCATATCCAAACGGCTTCTCAACAATCATGCGCTTCCAACCATTGTTTTGAGTACTTAAACCAGCTGCTTCTAAATTCTTTGCTATGGTCTCGTACAAGGTAGGTGGTGTAGAAAGATAATACATGATATTCCCATTTGTCTTCCAGGAATCATTCAAATCCCCTACCCTTTTTCTTAAAGGCGCATAATCACTATCATAATCCCCTCCTAAATCTTCATAAAAGAATTTATTAGCAAATTCTTGAACTGCTTCAGGCTTTAATTTCTCTAATCGCTCCTTTAAATAGCTGCTTTCTAAGACCACCTTATTACGAAACTCAGTATCCGTCATATTACTACGGCTGGCACCTAAGACCACAAAATGCTCTGGCAGTTGCTTGGCCATATAGAGATTAAATAAAGCCGGTACCAATTTCCTAGCGGTTAAATCTCCAGATGCTCCAAAGATGACAAGCATTTGATTTTCTGTTTTATTCATAGGGTCCTTAAAAATTAAGCCATAAAAGTATTGAAAAGAAAAGGCTTTCACAACGAGTTTACGGTAAGTTACAGATGCAAATGAATAATTTCGTTTATTTTTGATTTATAAGAAATTAATAATGGGGTTTTTCTGTAACATACGGGGATTTTCATTTACAAGGAACTAATTAGATATGAAAAATACATACGATTTTGGATTGGTAGGTTTAGGTGTTATGGGACGTAATTTTATCCTCAATGTGGCAGACAATGGCTTTACCGCCTTTGGAAACGATTTAGATGCCGAAAAAGTGAGCGCGTTGATCGAAGAAGGAGGAGATAAAAATAAAGTTGACGCTTCTACGGAAGTAAGCACCTTTGCAGCGGCTTTGGCTAAACCAAGAAGAATCATGCTGCTAGTTCCCGCTGGTAAGGTAGTAGATATAGTAATTGAAAATTTACTACCGCACTTAGATGAAGGTGATATTATCATTGATGGGGGTAATTCATTTTACACAGATACAGACCGCAGAGATGCATATTTAAAAACCAAAGGAATTAATTTTTTTGGTGCAGGAGTTTCTGGAGGTGCCAAAGGCGCCAGAAGAGGACCAAGTATTATGCCTGGTGGTAATCGCGAAGCATACCAACATGTAAAACCAATTTTTGAAGCCGTTTCTGCAAAATATAAGGGAGAACCATGTGTGGCCTATTTAGGTCCTAAATCTGCAGGGAACTATGTGAAAATGGTACATAATGGGATTGAATACGGATTAATGCAACTAACATCTGAAATCTACGACCTTCTAAAAAAGGGTGGAGATTTCTCTAATGATGAGCTACATAGTACCTATTCCAAATGGAACAAGGGTCGTTTGCAATCCTTCTTGGTAGAGATTACATCTGAAATCTTTGAACAAGAAGACGACCTAACTGATGGTCGTCTGGTGGACCAGATTCTGGATAAAGCAAAACAAAAAGGAACGGGGAAATGGACCAGTCAGAACGCGATGGATTTAGGCATTCCTGTACCTTCTATTGATATTGCTGTGAGCATGCGCGAAATTTCCGCTTTAAAAGAGGAACGTGTTCAAGCAGATGCACTTTATGGGCGACCTAAAGTAGCGCATATGGATAAAGATAAGTTAGAGAAACTAGCAGAAGAAGCTTTGTATTTTTCATTTATCATCACCTATGCACAAGGTTTACACCAATTAGCAGATGCTTCTAAAGAATACGGTTACGAATTAGATATAACGGTAGTGGCTAAAATATGGCGCGCAGGCTGTATCATCCGTGCAGGATTATTGGCAGATATTACCGAGGCTTTTAAAGCAGATAAAAACCTGCCTAACCTGTTACTATCTCCAACCTTTGTAGAAAAAGTGCAAAGCACAGTAGATGCAGCAAGAACATTAGTCTCTTATGGTGCAACAAACGGGATTCCTTTACCGGGACTTTCCAATTCATTAACTTATTTTGATGCCTATACATCTTCTAGATTGCCTTTAAATGTCATACAGGCGCAACGGGATTATTTTGGCTCACACACCTATGAACGTTTAGACAGAGAAGGTGTTTTTCATACGGAGTGGGAGAAATAGTAAAATAGAAATAAGTGTACCTTGGTACGTTTAGCCAATTGTTGTAAAACATTTAAAAATTGAATAAAACTCACCTAATTTCCATATTAATAACTCTTGTCCTAATTCAAATTTTAGGCTTTGTCTCTATCAACTACCTTGGAGATTATGGTTGGAGTGTTTTTCTTTTTATTCCTTTCATAATTGGGTTTTTACCACCATATATTTCTGGAAAGAAAATTACAATAACTAAAAGCATGGCTTATAGATTAAGCTTTGCTGCTTTAGGTCTTGCATTTCTTGCTCTCTTAGTTTTTGCAATTGAAGGTATTATATGCATACTAATGGCAAGTCCTCTTCTTGCTCTTGCAGTATGGTTGGGTTCCTATATCGGATATAAAAGCTCTGGTTCAAATTTCATGAATCCAAAAAACACAACTATCATACTGGTTTTGCTATCATTTGGGTTCACCAGTTTCGACTATTTCAACAAGCCGAAGGACTTAATACCAGTTCGAACTAAAATAATTGTAAACGCTCCTATTGAAGCAGTATGGAAAAACGTAGTCACATTTGATAAAATTAGCGAACCTACCGACTGGATTTTCAAAACTGGAATAGCTTACCCAACTGACGCCACAATCGTTGGAAAGGGTGTCGGAGCAGTTCGATATTGCAATTTCACCACAGGTAGTTTCATTGAGCCAATTACAACTTGGGACGAGCCAAATTTATTGCAATTTGATGTAAAGGAGCAGCCAATTCCTATGAACGAATTAAATCCTTTTTGGGATGTTCATCCACCACATTTGGATGGATATTTTAAATCCTATAAGGGTCAATTCAAATTGACAAAAATATCTGACAATAAAACTGAGTTGGAAGGTACAACCTGGTACAAAGTGGATATTTATCCTGAAATATATTGGAAGGCTTGGTCTGACCTCATTGTACATAGAATTCACGAGAGAGTTTTGAATCACATAAAACATGAATCGGAATAAAAACGTTTTACAACAATGCCTATAATTAATGTGGGGTTGGCGTTTTTACGCCAAGGTCTGTGTATATTTATGAGGTCGCAAAATCTTATGGATTTAGCTCTGGACAAGAAAAAATAAAACTAAACAATAAGCTTTAGCTTCGTGCTAAGACGGACACGAAAAGTTTCCTTGCCTCCGCACTACGCTTAGCTCAGACGCTGGTAAACATTTAAAATTCTAAGGTCGATTTTTAATCTTAATTCTCCATTAAACAAAATACGGATGAATAAAAAAATCCGTTTCTAATTAAATAGTTAAAAATAAAATAAATGAATCAATTTAGAACTTTTTATAAAACAGACACAATTCGCTATTTCTATAAAACGATTCATCTATTATTATTCCTTCCACTTTTGCAATCTTGTTCTAAGGATGAGAACAATGAAATAAAGGTAGTTGAACAAATTGAACTTACGATTACAGACATTCAATTAACCTCATTTTCTGCGTCTGTAACTTGGGATAGAACTACCAACCCTAATAATTTGAAACCATACATCTACTATAAAAAAAGTTTAGCCAATGAATGGACAGAGGTGCAAACATTTCAAGGTAAGATTGAAAATTTAGAATCAGGTTCTAAATATGAGGCGAAAGCCGTTATGAAAGAAAATGAAACCGCATTCGAATCCAAAATAACAACGTTCATTACACCCGGATTCGAACAAAATGGACAACTGATTGGCCGAGTCCTAGAAGCTAATTCAAGATATTCTATCAATAGTAATTTAACTAGCACAAACTTTAACGAAGCAGCGACTCTATCTGGTTATCTCAAGGTAGTAGGTTTTGATAGTGTACCGTTGAAGAAAATTGAAGTTTTTGATGATTTGACTCTGCATATTGAATTACCAGATGAAACTCAAAATTATTTTGAAGATGATATTAACTTTACTTCTAAAAAGGAATTTACTATTGGACTTTTTAGTGGAGAAGATTATACAGAAATTTCTTCCTCATTTATATATAGTGAAGATAGCATCTACGAAGAAGGAATGCGTCATTTCAATATTTTTAATAAAACGCCTCGTTTAAATTCTTTATTATCAGTAAATCCACAATTTAGCTGTCAAGAAATGATAAGAGTTGTTTTTGAAGGCAGTCTATGGGCATCCGAGGAAGACTACTTCATTTTTTCAGAATTAAATATCCCTAATTCGGTGAACATTATATTTTATGATTCAGACCAAAATATCGTAAATGCTTTCAGCTTGAACGACGAAGTACAAAATATTGATGGTAATAAGGACCTAAATGATTGCACAAAAGAAATGTGGTTTTATTCTCAGAGTTTGAATGTGGAGAATGTATTTACCAAAAATGATAGATTAAATTTTAATTTGTTCACCGATGAATTTCCTTCAGGCACCTATTTTCTAAAATATATGGTTAATGATAAAAATGACCGAATTTGGGAATCGAACACTCTAGAATTTCAAATAGAATGACATTAATTCTCTTAGACTTTCAAATAGAAGAAGAATTCTAACAAGAAGAAATAGGCGCCATTTCGTGTAAAAAAACGATTTACAAACAAAACCTATAAACAATACGGACTTAGGACTTAAACGCTAAGGTTTGTGTATTTTTATGAGGTCGCGAAATCTTTGGGATTTCGCTTTGACACAAAAAAAGAAAAAACAAAACCAAAAGATTTCGCTACGTACGTGGCGGAAAGCAAACGCTAGTTTGCTCCCGTACTGTTCATAGCTAAACCGTTGTGCGCAAGCT
>CALHVP010000029.1 GCA_938038975.1 uncultured Maribacter sp.
TGCTCCAGACCGTGGTCTTTATTTCCCTGAGAACATAACTCCCTTACCAGTATCATTCTTTGAAGGCATAACCGCACTTTCAAATCAAGAAATTGCGTTTAATGCCATCCACCAATTTGTATCGGACGAGATTCCAAATCATGTATTAACAAAGATTCTAGCAGACGTTTTAGATTTTGAGTTCCCTGTTGTACAGCTAGAAGAAAACGTTGCGACCTTAGAACTGTTTCATGGCCCAACAATGGCTTTCAAAGATGTTGGCGCACGTTTTATGGCAAATTGTTTAGGCTATTTTTCATTAGACAGTCAAAATGAGGTCACCGTTCTTGTAGCTACTTCAGGAGATACTGGAGGGGCTGTTGCAAATGGCTTTTTAGGCGTTAAAGGTGTTAAAGTTGTTATTCTATATCCAAATGGCAAAGTAAGTGACATACAAGAACGACAGCTTACGACCTTAGGACAGAACATTACAGCGCTAAAGGTAGATGGTACGTTTGACGACTGTCAAGCTATGGTTAAAACTGCTTTTTTGGATGACGACCTTCTTGAAAACATGCAACTGACCTCAGCAAACTCAATTAATGTGGCACGATGGCTACCACAACTATTTTACTTTTTATTTGCGTATAAACAGGTGCTGTTAAAAGCTAAAGCTGAAAAGAAAAAGGTTAAGGACATCGTTTTCTCTATTCCAAGTGGAAATTTTGGAAATATCTGCGCTGGAATGGTCGCTCAAAAACTTGGGATGCCAGTAAAACAATTTATAGCAGCCACAAACGTAAACGATACAGTTCCAAAATTTATGAAGACGGGAGTGTATAACCCCAAACCTTCTACTGCTACCATATCTAATGCTATGGATGTAGGTGATCCAAGTAATTTTATAAGAATACGTCATCTGTTTCAAGATGATTTTAAAATCTTAGAAAAACACCTTAGCTCCTACTCTTATACAGATAAAGAAACACGAGAAGCATTATTAGATATATACAAAAAGAGCAATTATATTGCTGATCCACATGGAGCAGTAGGCTACCTTGGTCTTAAAAAGTATCAAGAACAATTTCCAGATACTTATGGTATTTTTCTAGAAACAGCGCACCCCGTTAAGTTTTTAGATGTGGTTCAAGAAACAATCGGTGAAAAATTGAGTATTCCGCCTCAAATCCAAAAAGTGATGGATAAAGAAAAAAAATCTATTCCAATTCAAAACTATAAGGAGCTAAAAACCTACTTATTAAAACGCTAATCTAAAGAAGGTAAAATAAAATCATCTAATGGGCTTGGCTGCTTCATCATAGCTTCAATTGCTTCTGTTGTTCTTGGTGCCATTGCAGATAAGTTTACAGGTCCATTATCTGTAATTAAGATATCATCCTCAATACGAACAGCGATACCCCACCACTTCTTATCGCAATTACTCCCCTCTGGAATGTATATACCCGGTTCTACAGTGATAACTGTATTTGGTTTTAATTCACCATATGTTCCTTTGTCATGAACATCTAATCCCAAGTAATGCGAGGTACCATGAGGAAAATAAGTACGTGCTTCACTAACATCCTTTATGATTCCTAATCTTAATAAGCCATCTGCAATAATAGCACTAGCTGCTAAACCAGGTGATTGAAACGAAGACCCAGCAAGACTTGCTTTTATTCCTGCTTCTTGCGCTTCATACACCACATCATAAATAGCCTTTTGTTCAACAGAAAAGGTGCCATCGGCAGGAATAGTACGTGTCACATCTGCAGTATACCCATGATATTCAGCCCCTAAATCCATCAAAACCAAATCATTACCTACATTACTTTTATTATTTTCAATATAATGAAGAATACAACCATTATTACCCCCACCAACTATAGAAGGGTAGCCTTCGTATTCTGCTCCATATTTTTTATAGATATACTCGTGAACACCTTGTATTTCAATTTCAGACATATTTGGGTGCATAGCTTTCATTACCTCTATCTGGCCTACAGCAGATATTTCTATTGCTTTTTTTAATAAGACCAATTCTTCTTCTGTTTTAGTTTCTCGTAGCTTCCTCATTATTTCGCTAATCATAGAAGAGTCTAGATTATTTGTTTTTTGAATGACCATTACTTTTTCACGAATCTCTTTGCGCACCAGATTATCTGTTGAGTTTGCAAATTGAACTAAAAGTTCGTCTTTCTTTAGATTCGTATTAGTATTAAGATAACGTCCTAATATCTGTGCCACGTTTGCACTGTTCTCTATAGGTGTAGAAGTAATCCTAGTGTACAATGCTTGTTTGGTGGCATTATAATCTATAGGGTAGTTTGCCTTTTCTTTGAAAATTTTTATCATATCAAACAAATCGCTATCACCACGTTTGTCTCTATAATCATTTTCAAAATCAAAAAATGATACGGAGTTAAAAGTGCTAAAATCAATTGGCACATCTAAAAATTCTTCACCGTTAAAAGCCATCTCAAAGCCCAATATATTTTTAACTCCTTCTACCCCAAGTCGTTTTCCATTCCATTGTTCTGCACTAAGATCACGTTTCTGAACATATATTAATTCATTGTATGTCAAACCTGTAGCTGCTTTTTGTACTTCTGAAAAAATAAGTAGTACAGCATTTGGTTCTTTATAACCGGTTAGGTAATAAAAATCCGGGTCTTGATGATATAAATAATCTACGTCATTAGCTCTATTACGTTCTGGATTTGCAAAAAACACTAATACACTGTTAGGTGTCATTAACTCTCTTACCTTATCTCTTCTGTTTTTATGAAATTCAGCAGATAAATAATCTGTTG